>CAJOED010000022.1 GCA_905233335.1 uncultured Synergistales bacterium | reverse complement strand
CGATATGATTTTGCGGAATATTCCCGGCGTTGATGACATGAACGAACGCAACGAACAGCGCAAAGCAAAACTCACGGCAAAAAATACTGCAAGCGTCATAATGACATCGGAGAGCGGCACGGGGTTTTCGGTCGTTACGGCGAATAACACGTTCAGGAACAGCACGAGAAGTCCCGAACGTACAAGGGCGCGTGTTTCTGCCGTGAATGTCCGTGAGAGTACGCCCAAGCCATAAAGCCCCGCCGACCAGCACGACACGACGATAACGCCGGACATGAAGACGCGGAACTCAAACGCAAGCTCACCGCACAGAAGCGACAGAATGACTTGATGTATTACGGCATCAAGGACAGCATGAACACATGACGACGCAAAAAGGAGAAGTTTTCGGGTTGCGGGAGACATGTTCATTATTGCGCCTCCACGACAACAAAAAACGTCCGCCCGAATACAGACGAACGCGATTTATTCTTATGCGAACATGAAGACGCTAAAATACAAAAATAATCATGATGTGATGTGATGTGATGTGATGTGATAATTATAGCCAAATAAATTCAATCGTGTCAAGTCCTTTCTACTTAATGTTTCGTGAGATTATATCATGAATTAATATGCCCCTGTACCCTTCAGCACTGCTTTTATTGTACGCAGCATGATAATAATATCAAGCCATACTGACCAGTTGTGTATATAGTACAAGTCATAGTCGATTCGCTGTTTGTAGTCTTTCACGTCATTGCGCCCGCTCACCTGCCAGAATCCAGTCATGCCAGGCTTCACGTGGAAAATCTGACGCGCTGTCCTGTACCCGTAATACAGCTCTATCTCCTTCTGCACTATCGGTCGCGGCCCCGTAAGGCTCATTTCCCCACGTAAGACGTTGAAGATTTGCGGAAGTTCATCGAGGCTCGTCCGTCTCAAGAAATGCCCGAAAGGCGTAATTCGCGGGTCGTCCTTGAACTTGAACGCTTCCTCAAACTCCGCGCGCAATTTGTCGTCCTTCAGCATCTCCTGCAAAATCTCCTCTGCATTCGGCACCATCGTCCTGAACTTGTACAGGTAAAACGGCTTCAACTCACGGCCTATTCTCTTGTGCCGGAATAACACGTTCCCGCCGTCCTCATGCTTTACCCTCCATGCTGTATATATCATGAACGGTGAAGACAGTAACAGCGCAACACTCCCGCCAACATAATCCATAATGTTCTTTATGAAGCGGTTGAAGGGATTCAGCAGACCTTGTGAGGCGGAAATTATCGGCATTCCGTCAATGCTCCGTATCGTTGCGCTCATCGTCGTGAGCATGTACATATCCGGAATATACAGCACCCTGCTCACGTTGTCCTCTACTTTGTTGAGAATTTCGGTGAGGGTTTTTCGTGAAGCCGTCGGGATAGCTATTACTGCCTCGTCAACGTTGAGTGATTTCTGTACGCTCTCAAAGTCCGCAAGCCTGCCCAAAACTTTTGCCCCCGCGATTGTTGCGTCCTGTTTGGTGTCGTCGTCATCGAGAAAGCCCATGACCTTACGCGCTATGAACGGTGAATCATTGATGCTCTGTGCGAAAATTTCTCCTGCACTCCCTGCACCGAGAATTAGTACGGACTTCTGTAGGAGGCCAAGCGCAAAGAATATACGCCGGAAAAAGTATCTTGCTGTCAGCGTCGCGGGAATGAATACAGCCAGTGCCGCGAACATGAACACGAACGGAATATCTGTCTTGCTGGTGTACAGGAACAGAGCGTTCACTAGGAGAATTGAGAGCATTGAACGGAGAACTGATTTTGTTTCGTCCCAGAATGTCCAGTTACGGAAGCCGTACAGTGAACTGAACAGAAAAAACGCTGTCATCGTACCAGTGAGAAATGCGCGGGACTCAAAGCTGATACTTGCGGCAAAAAACGAGAAGCACAAATTATACAGAACTACATCAATAACTGCCTGAAGACATGAAAGCAGGGAATAACGAACGGACATAATAAGCTCCTTTTTGTGAATTATAACACGGCACAAAAAATCCCTCCCGCATTCACACACGGAAGGGAGATATTTTCTTTTTCCTTACACGCCGTAGCCAAAGAACGCAGGAAGCCACAGACTTATAGCCGGGACAAACGTAATCAGTAACAGCGTAATCAACATGCAGATGTAGAACGGCAACGTAGCTTTTACGACCTTCTCCATCGGCAGTTTCGCAACCGCTGACCCTATGAACAGCACGGACCCGACCGGAGGTGTCAATAACCCTATGCCGCAGTTCAGGATTACCATAACGCCGAACTGAATCGGGCTGATACCGATTGACTGCGCAACAGGAAGCAATATCGGGGTCGCAATAAGAATTATCGGTGCCATGTCCATAATACAGCCGAGCACTAACAGTATTGCGTTCAGCATGAGGGCGATGATTATCGGGTTGTCGGATACGGACTTGATGAGCATTGCCGCCTTTGCCGGAACGTGAAGCGTAGTGAGACAGTAACCGAACGCCGCCGACGTTGCAATCAGTATCAGGACGATAGCGAGAGTTTCGATGCAGGTATCGAGTGCCTTCCATACGCCGCGCCACGTCAAGCCCCTGTACACGAACACCGACACCAACAGCGAATACACGACCGCAATAGCCGCCGACTCTGTTGCTGTGAACACGCCGCCGACAACACCGACGACTACGATTAACACCGCCGCAAGTGCCCAGAATGAAGTCAGAAGCTGCTTGATGAACACCATCAGGCTGAAGGGAGCACCTTTGGGATATTTGCGCTTCACAGAGATAATGTATGAGCCGACCATCAATGATACAGCCAGCAGTGCACCGGGAATATACCCTGCCATGAATAATGCTCCGACAGAAATTCCGCTTGCCGTCGTTGCGTAAATTACCATGTTATGACTCGGAGGGACTAAGAGTCCTTCACATGATGATGTTATCGTTACAGCAGTGGAGAAGTCAGCATCATAGCCCTGATCTACCATCATGGGAATGAGTATAGAGCCGAGCGACGCTGTGTCGGCAGAAGCAGAACCCGAAATCCCGCCGAAAAAGTACGAGGCTACAATGTTCACCATAGCAAGTCCGCCCCTCATCCACCCGACGAGGGAGTTAGCCAGCGCAATCAGCTTGTCGGAAATACCTCCTGTGCCCATGAGAACGCCCATTGTGATAAAGAACGGGACAGCCATAAGTGAGAATGACCATATGCCCTTCACCATTTGCTGCGGGAGGGTAACGAGTGCCTGACCCTGCGCAAGAAGGCAGAACACGGTGGACAGTCCGACAGCATAAGCAATCGGAAAGCGCAATAATATCATGACGAAAAATGATCCGAGTAGTACTAGAGTTGCAATGTCTTCAGGACTCATAATTAGTTTTCCCCCTCACCAACAAAAATAGCTTCAAGCCTTTGGAATATCTGCTCAAGCTCAAAGATTGCCATGCTTCCACCCGCAACAGGAATAGGAAGATACATCCAGAAACGACTCAATGTCGGAATACTCTCATAGCGTCCGAAACGTGCAAGCGGCGACTGACATACTTTTATCCCGTACACCAGCATAATAATTCCGAGCGCAAAAACAGCTATATCCGCAATAAGATCCAGGAACTTCACGAGTCCTTCGGGCATGTATTTGTCGAACGCTGTCATGCGTATGTGCGCACGTCTCCTGATAGCAAGGGTTGCCGACAACACAGCCATATATACCATGAACGTAAGCACCATTTGTTCGCTCCATGCCGGGTCGGGTATCCATGAGATATAGCGTCCCGCAACAGCCATTGAGGTAATTGCGATGTCAGCGATTAATAATAATTTGCAGATTAACATTACTAGTTTGTCTGTGATGTCATAAAGTGGCTTTATCATTGATACGGCCTTGAAAAATCCGCGCATAAAAATTCATCTCCTCACAAAAAAGCGGGAGAAAAAATATCATCCTTCCCCCCGCCGTTATTATTCGTAAAACGTTACTGAAGGTCTACGATCTGTTTGTAGAGTGCCGCCTGTGATTTTGTGTTTGCCTGTATTGTAGGCTGGCAGGCTTTCACCCATTCTGTTTTGTCGGGAACGTCCACGATCGTTACGCCGTCTGCCTTGAGCATTGCGAGAACTTTCTCTTCTTCACCCGCTGAAAGTTTCGCGTTGAAGTCCTGAGTATATTTCCCTGCTTCCATGATCCATGCTCTCTGCTGGTCGTTGAGCTTGTTCCACCCTGAATCAGCAATGACAATCTGAATAGCTCCGAGTGTGTGTCCGTCGAGTAATAAGTTCGGGGCAACTTCAGAGAATGCGTTTGAGCGGTAATTCGCGATGGGCTGTTCTGCACCGTCGGTTACTCCCGTCTGAAGTGCGCTGTAAAGTTCCGTGTACGTTACGACTGTCGGATTTGCGCCGAGATTGCTGACCATGCCGGTCATAATCGGGTCATCGGAAACGCGGATCTTTTTGCCTTTGAGGTCAGAGAGTCCGCCGACTTTGTCCTTGAAGAAGAAGTGCCTGAATCCCTCTTCACCGTAGCATATTCCCCTCAACGGAAGCCCGATTGTGTTCGGTTCAGCAAGGAACTCTGCGGCAAGCTCACTATTCGCGAACTTCCAGAAATGTTCACGGCTCACGAATGTATACGGGATTGAGAGAAGCATAGCCTTCTGACAGCCATAGCTTGTGAGTGCGAACGCTGAAATCCTCGACATGTCAATTGTGTCGCCGCCGCCAAGAATACCGTCAAGCACCTGAGCTTCAGAACCGAGAACTCCGCCCGCCTGAATGTCAATGATGACCTCGCCGCCGGAAAGCTCTTCTACTTTTGCCTTGAACGCCGCAGCAGTCTGTCCGACGATGGAGTCCATCGGGTTGACTTCAGCATAAGTGAGTGTTACTGCCGCCGAAGCTGAACCTGCCATAACGAGAACGAGAACTAACGCAAGAAGTTTTTTCATGATACTACCTCCTGAAAATATAAATTAACCCTGATGATGTGCAAGCATGACAGCACCAGCGATTGACAACAATTTTGCACGCGGTGAATCTGCACGGCTGGTGAGTACTACGGGTGCTTTTGCTCCGATGATGAGTCCGGCAGTTTCGCTTCCCTTTGCGAAGAAGCTGATTGATTTTGCGAGCGCGTTACCGACTTCAATCTGCGGGACAAAAAGAATGTCGGCGTGTCCTGCAACGGGGGACTTGATGTGCTTTATGCGTGCGGCTTCCTCGTCGATTGCGTTATCGAGTGCAAGAGGCCCGTCAACTACGCAGTTCTTGAGCTGACCGCGTGCGTTCATCTGTACGAGTGCTGTTGCGTCAAGTGTGCAGGGCATATCGGGGTTGACCATTTCGACGGCGGCCAGACATGCAACTTTCGGGGTTTCTACGCCGAGTGAACGCGCAAAGTTTACGGTGTTCTGTACGATGTCAGCCTTCATTTTGAGGTCCGGGTACATGTTGAATGCGCCGTCAGCAATGAATATCACTCTGTCATAACCGGGGATTGAGTGGAAGTAGCAGTGAGAGATTGCCTTTTTGCCGACGCGGAGTCCGACTTCTTTGTTGAGCATTCCGCGCAGGAAATTGTCCGTGTGAAGCTGACCCTTCATGTAGATGTCGGCTCTTCCTGATGATACTTCCGTTACGGCAACGATACCGCACGCTGCTTCATTTGTTTCCGGGATGATGTGATAGCTGGATTCACTTGCTCCGGCTTCAGCGATGCAGGCTTTGACCTTGTCGGGGTTGCCGACGAGTGTAGCCTCGACGAGTCCGAGCTTGCGGGCTTCCTCGATTGCGGAGATGAGTCCGGCGTCTTCAGCCATTGCTACGGATATGCGCTTGCGTCCTTTATCCGAACATAGCTTTGTTGCGTCTTCGATTAACTGCGACAATGAACGAATCTGTTCCATGAAAAAAGTAACCTCCTGAGAAAAATATTTTTGTGTTGAATGGATTATGGATATTTTATCATTTTCGCGCGTGATTTGTAGTGTTTGAGTTCGTGAACAAGGAGGTAGTTTTGCAACACAGCCTTTTAGTTATGTATATTCGCTTTAATTTTCATTAAGATTTTTGTCATATTTTTCTAAGAGTTCTGATAATCTTTTATCGGTTTCTGTATTTTTTCCGAAATGAATTGATGAGTCAGATTGTTTATCTTCTATATCTTCGTAGAGTACTACATTTTTTGCGACATATGCACTGAAGATGTACCCGCTTCAACTACTGCATTACTTCCTCTAAAGAATATGGCTAGGGGGGAAATCAAAAGTGCACTTGCAATAACTGCACCCGAACTGCTGCTGCCTCCACTTTCCATTTTTGCTGTCAAAGGAATAACTATACCATTATAGCCTTCCACGGAATCTATAGAAAGTTCAAGAGCTCCCTTAGCACCAAACATACTCGCAGATGATGACTTAATAATTGTCCCATAAGCAAAAGCTCCCTGTTCAATCATTACAAAACCATTGTTCCCCTTTTTATAACAATACTTGAAGCCGAAGACGAAACAGGAAAAACTAATAAAGCTATCAATGCAAACAGTAAACATTTCTTCATCATGATATACATCCTCCGTCAAAGTATTTTATTGTACAATCAAAATAATCAAAAAAATTTCCTCCCCCTTGTGCATTAATCCATAGAGGGAGGATTTTCTTATGTATTTCCTGCCGAATTACTCAAGCCACCGCTCCAAATACTTCACGTACAGCTCCGACAGACGACGCGTAATTTTTCCCGGCTTCCCGTCCGCTATCGTTATGCCGCCGATCTTCACGACGGGAACTACCATCTTTATGCTACCCGTAACAAACGCTTCACACGCACCGGCCAATTCCGACCACAACGGACAGCGTTCCTCAACAGTGTAGCCTTCCTGACGAGCAAGCTCAATTATCGCCGCCCTCGTCGTACCTTTCAGCACACGCGATAACGGAGCCGTAATTATCCTGCCGCCCCCAAGCACAAGAAAGAACGTACTGTGCCCGCCTTCTGTGATTTCGCCAGTAGAGTATCTCGTATGCTCCTTTGGGCATCTTGTACGTCGCACGGTAATCCACGCTCTTAACGTCGGGATTGTCCCGCCCGAATGTTACAGGCTCAAGCGTTACTCCATGTTCGCGCTCTTCAGGAGTGATTAACCCGGCCTCATCGAATATCACGAAAAATCTCGGCTCAGGAAAACATCCCATCTCACTGTCGAAATAATCGCCGCCCGTTAAGAACGTACGAATACGAACATCACGTCCGACCTTCGCAATGCCTTCACGCACTACATTCTTCATGTACTCGACATCAGGAATGTTCGCGATACCGGAACTTTTCGCGCTCGCTATAAAACGCGTCATGTGCGGAGTCAGCATTAACGGCTTCCCGTTGAACGACGCAAACGCCTCAAATACTCCCACGCCCCTTTGTATTATCAAGTCCGACAGCGGGAGTGTGGCTTCTTCCGGCCTGATGAATTTTCCGTCAACATAACATAACAAAATCATAATTATTACCAGCTTTCTATTTTTTAGGTACGTCGGCAGGACGCAGGAACGGATCCGTGTCTAGCCTCTGCCCGAATGATGCCCCCGCATTCGGAAACGCATTCAGTGAGAGCGATAATCCGATTTCGTCTTCTCCGCCCGACATCTTGTTGTCCTTGTAGTGCAAGTCCCACGTCATGCAGTCCGTTATCCATTGAAGAGCGTAATATACTTCATCAATCATGCTCTCGTTGAGGTCATAGCTCCCGCGCATCATAAAGTAAAATTCTCCGCTCAACAAGAAACGTATTTTCTGGTGAAATCTCTCACGGTTGCTGTATTGATCCCAGTGCATTGCACTCTCGCCCCATGTGTACTGCCGCTCGTAGCCAGTGCCCATTTCGAATGCACCTATTTTATAACGCAATCCCGTAAAAATTCGCAGCATTTCGTGGTCGGCATCTTCACGGTCGTAAAACCATGACACCCCGCTGGCGTCAGAGAAAAATTCTACTTTTCCCGCAGGACGTTCGTAATAATTCCTGAAACCAACACCGTAACGTGAAGTATTTTCTCCGCCGTTTTCCCGCTCGTTGTGCATCGTCTCTTTGTAGTTCCCGTAAGTTACGTGAAACCTCGCCCACGAATACAGCGAACTCTTGAACCACGGAAACCACCCGATAAATTCCGGCCTCCTGTCCAGCCTGCCTTTGTAGTCGTGCGTGCTGTCTTTCTGGTCAGAAATATATTCATTCCTGCTCCAGTTCAAGCGAGCGTCCCAGCCGTTGTGAGAATAAATTAACGACGAGTATGGCCGCCAAACTCTGTCATTCCACAAGTCGTCCCATGAGTGTTCAGTGCCGACAAGAATCGTAAAATCATCGTTGAGTTTCTGCTCCACCTCACCCATGAACTCCCAACCGGCTTTCTCAAACCATGCCATACCCAAAGAAGCCTGACCCGTTGCCCAGCCGATTGTGCCGGTAAAACCTCCGCCAGCACCTTTTGTGTCGCTGTCCCGGTAGTACGGCATGAACGAGTACTTCATTTTGCGCTTCAACTGCACAACGTAATCAAGCGGCGACGTGAATAAGTATGTGTTGCCGAAATATATGCGGGGTTTGTGAGCTGTTACGCTCCGTCCGGGTATGAATGATATTGTTTTCGATTCGAGCCTGTAGTGTGGATGTTCAAGCGCACACGTCGTCATGATGACATTACGCCACTCGATAATGTACTCTTCGGGAGTTCCCTTCACGAGTCCGCGCTCCTGAGCAATCTCCCATGGGATTACGTCAATCTCGCTTCCGTAAATGTACATCATGCCGCCCGCATCACCAACAGGAAGGTGCGTCCCTGCTCCCGTGAGTATGCCTTCCTGCGTGTTCAGGTCGTAATTCAGGTTGTCGCCAGTAATCGTGCGTGTGCCGTTCGACAACAAAACCTGCTGTCCGGGAAGCGGCATTGCCTGCACCTGTTGCGTGCCTGCGTCGTACTCTATGCGTTCTGCCATTATCGTGGTGTCGTTGTACGTCAATACAGCGTTGCCTTCTGCAAATGCGTGCCCGGTCTCGTCGTTGAATGATACACGGTCGGCATTCAGTGTTACGTTTTCGGGCTGTGAGGCGGGTGCTTCTGTATCTACATCCTGCTCTACATCCTGCAGCTCATCAGAATAGTAATCCTCAAAGTCAGCGGCAAAAATTTTCTGTGTGAATGTGAATGTGAATGACAGTGTCAGCAGCAGCAACACTATTAACGTTCGAGGGGTCTTGCCCATTGAATTACGCCTCCCTGCTCTAATAATATCACGCCGCGTCTGTCCATGCTTGCGAGTGGAGCACGCACAAGAAACTCATCATCATAGACCGTCAAACCTTCAGGAAATGTGAAGTTATCTTGTGAGTCCTGCCAGTCCAGCTTCTTGCTCTCCAAGTTCCATACGCGCACACCGTCATCAATCGTTCCTAAAAGCCCGCTGATTTTCGCCGCTTTCTGTTCGTAGTCGTATGTGCCTTCACGCCCGAAAAAATACCATTCGCCTCTATCACTGCTTGCGTATCTCCGTATGTCAATCGACCGCATGTTTACGGAGTTCCCTTCCTGTTCAAGCACCGGGACTTTTACGCGCCACGTATCGCCGGAAATCACGCGGGACATCTGTATGTTCTCCATGACAACGCCGGGCATCTTCATGATGCTCTCACGCAGCAAGTCGACATTGAGGTTCATATCACGCATAGCGAAACGCACGAGCACTACAAGTCCCAAGAACAGCGCACACATTATGATTTTTGGACGTGAGATTTTCACGAGGCTTCACTCTCCTTTTACCAGACTATACGCCAAGAAGACCCTTCGCGGGTAATTCCGAGCGTTCTCTGCGATACGGACTTGAACACGAGATTTTTCCGCGTAACTATCACCCTTGCGCGTTCTTCACCGATCCAGTCGAGGCGGTAATCACCCTTCAAGCCCTCGCGCATGTCAGAAGCCTTTGTTACTTCCTTTGCGAAATTAGCCCGTGAGATCTGCTTCTGTGAACTTTCCGACAACATATCATACATTTCGTTCGGCTGGTTGTTCGCAAAATACATCAGGAACCTCCGCATTACGCTCTCACGGCTGACGTATGAGCTGTCATTGTTCGATGTCAACGCTGAACGCAACGGAGCCGTATTGTTCGCCGGTGCATTAGTCGGTGCAGTGTTCCCGCGTTCCCTGACTGACGCAACAAAGTCTGCCATATCTGTCGAGTCTTCCCGGAACAGCGGAGTAATCGGTCGGGGCGGTATTGGCGGCGGGGGCGGAGGAGTCTGTGCGGGCTTGGGAGTTTCGGGTTTCTTTCTCGGCTGTTTTTTCGGGAGGTTGACGACGACGACTTCGGGTTTCTTCTCCTGCTGTTTTGCGGGTGCGGGAGTTTCGGGGGGAGCGAACGAGAATACTTCTGCCCATTCCCCTGATAGCAATAACGTAGTCTTTGTTCGTCTGTTTCGGGAAAAACACAAGCCCCTGAACGACACCGCCGGAAGGGTAATCCAGCGCGTTATCGTACTGTGTCGGCTTTATGCGCTCACCTGATGCCGCAAGAAGCGAAATATTATCACGTACGGGCGAAAAGTTTGCGGGTCTGCTCCCGAAAGAGTACACGCTCACCAAAAACGTTTCGGAGTTATTGAGCCTCAACTGTGATACGAAATCTTTTCGGAAATTCTCGCGCTCTGCATCACTCATTCCCGACCTCAACGCTTCAGCTTCAACCCAAGGAGCTATGAGTTCTTCGGAAACAAAGCAGTCCTGCCCCCAGTGTGCCGAAGTCGAGCGTTCAAGAATGCGCGTAGTCTCATCGAACGGGTTAAACTCTGCCGCAAAAGCCGACGAAAAAAAATTACCCGCCGCAATTATCACAGCGAGTAATAATAGTTTCGGCCTAGTTGATATTTTGTTCGGGTGGAAGCTCAAAATCTCCGCCATTGTTCGTGTTCTGCCTTTGCTGTACTGTTCCCGAATTTGTCGGGTTGCCGTATATGTCCCTGTTGAACACGTCGGTCTTGATTATCGTATCTCTGTCGGGGTCATATGTCGGCTGTGTGTCGGTCTCTTCTGTCGTGTCCTGCGGCTGTTCGCTGGTGATGCTGTAAGTGTTGGCCTGGAGGCTTACCGGTATGGGATACGCTGACACTGTGCAGTCGCCGGAAGTCTGTACGAACGTTACGGAGCCGACCGGGATCTTTATGGAGTTTCCGCGAATGAATACGCCGCTCACGAGTCCGACGGGGCCAAGCAACGCCGCACCGACAAGGCTCACTGCACCAGCACCGATGATTGCGCCTTCTCCCTTCTCACCACTTCTGCGGGCACTCTTGATGGCTTTCTGTGAGGCTTCACCGACTCGCACTGGAGCTTTCTGCGGGCCAAGAGGCTTCAACCCGCTGAACGCAAGACGAACTTCACCGGGGACACCGAACATACGGGGGCGTTTCACGTCTCTAATTTCCGTCATCAGCAAAGACCCTGCAGGAGCTACGAGACAGTTATTCACGATTAAGTCATTCGCAAGTTCGAGGCGCACAAATTCACCTGCTCGCGACTTGGCCGGGCTTAATTCGTCCATAAAACGAAACTTCATCGTAGTGTCGGCAGGAATTATGACGGGACGTGCTGTTACAGGATCCATTACGAGGGTAGCGAGGAGGCTTTCTACTCTCATTACTATGGGGCTGCCGTTTCGTGAGGAGCCTGTGAGATTTGTTTCGAGGTCTTCAAGTCGTTTGGTTACGGCTTCAGTTGCGCGTATTCTCTTGTCGACAACCCATTCAGCAACGCCGATTTTGAACAACATGGAAGGCTGTTCGTCTGTGCCGGTGTCGAGAAAGTTCAGTATTGCCGCATGACGTTCCGCGATTGTTCCCGGAAGACTGCGCCCGAAAAGATCTTCTTCCACTTTTGCGAGACGGTCAATGAGTCCTCCCTGAGAAACATAACCGTAAACAATGCGCTCAATTTCCCCCATCATCTGCCGAGATGAGCCGCCGCTCAAGTCCGGGTCAGGTACAGCTTCAGCCGCCCAGCACACAGAAGCAAAAAGCACAAAAATTACTATCAGCGAAATTTTTACAGACCTCAAGTGTTACGCCTCCTTTGTTCTGTTTTTCATGTATTCAGCCGCCGCATTAATGAAGCCGTCAAACAACGGGTGCGGTCGTGTTGGCCGTGATTTGTATTCTCCGTGAAACTGTCCGCCGACGTACCAGCAATGTCCGGGAAGTTCGACGATTTCGACGAGATTACGTTCTGTGCATACTCCCGCAACTTTCAGCCCGGCATTTTCGAGGCGTTCACGGTAAGCGTTGTTGAACTCGTAGCGGTGTCTGTGCCGTTCCGAAATTTTCAGCGTGCCGTAAACAGAAGCTGACTTTGTGCCTTCTGCCAGGTCGCAGGGGTATGCGCCGAGCCTCATAGTGCCGCCCAAGTCGTGAAGTTTCTCCTGCTCCTCCATGAGGTGTATTACGGGGTGAAGTGTTGCGGGGTTCATTTCTTTGCTGTGAGCGTCATGAAGTCTGCACACGTTGCGGGCAAACTCTACGACCATCATCTGCATTCCCAAGCATATACCGAAAAGGGGCACATTATTCTCACGGGCATATTTTGCCGCCTCAATCATGCCTTCAACGCCGCGATTGCCGAAACCGCCGGGGATCAACACGCCGTCCGCAAAGCTGAGAATTTCCGCCGCGCTTCCCTGTTCTAGGTCTTCAGCCTCAACCGATACGATATTCACGCGGACATTATGGGCAATTCCTCCGTGATGCAGTGCCTCTACCACGCTCAAATACTCGTCCTTGTGCTGTACGTACTTCCCGACGAGCGCAATGTTCACCTGTTCGGGAGCGTTCGTGTACCTGTCGACGACACGCAGCCAGTCAGAAAGATCCGGCTCATTATCTCGCGGGAGTCCCAAGTATTTCAGTATGAGGTCATCAAGTCCCTGTTTGTGCAAGCTCATGGGAACGTTATAGATAGTCTTCTCATCTCTCACCTCAATAACTGCTTCCGACGGCACATCACAGAACAGCGCAATTTTGTTCTTCATGCCGTTGTCCATCGGTCTGCTTGTACGACACACCAGGATATTCGGGAGAATGCCTATTCGCCGCAATTCCTGCACACTATGCTGTGTCGGTTTCGTCTTGAGTTCCTTTGCCGCTTCAAGCCAGGGGACTAACGTAACATGACAGTAGACGACGTTTTCCCGTCCGACCCTGACTACCATCTGCCGGATTGCCTCAAGGAACGGCTGACCCTCAATATCTCCGACAGTCCCGCCGATTTCGACGATGAGAACATCAAGTCCCTCGCCCGCACGAATTATTCTCTCCTGAATGTCATTCGTAATATGAGGGATTACCTGAACAGTGCCGCCCAAGTAATCGCCTCGTCTTTCTTTCTTGATGACGCTCGAATATATTTTTCCCGTTGTGATTGAGTTGCGTTCACTAAGTGTCTCGTCAATAAATCTCTCGTAGTGGCCAAGATCCAAGTCCGTTTCTGCTCCGTCGTCCGTAACGAAAACTTCACCGTGCTGAAATGGATTCATAGTCCCTGCATCGACATTCAGATACGGATCTATTTTCAGGATTGAGACCCTAAGTCCCCGTTTCTTGAGCAGAGTACCCGTTGAACCTGCTGTAATTCCCTTGCCTAGTGATGATACAACTCCGCCAGTGATAAATACGAATTTCGACATTGTTTATTTCGTCAGGTACTTTATCGGATTTACCGGGCTGTTTCCGTTCCTCACCTCAAAATGCAGGTGCGGTCCTGTTGAACGTCCTGTAGTTCCGACTTTTGCGATTAATGCACCTGATGATACGTTTTCCCCTTTTCCTTTCAAGAGTGTACTGCAATGCGCATAAAGCGTTGACTGTCCGTTATTGTGCTCGATGACTATAACTTTTCCATAGCCGCCCATCCAGCCGGAATATATTACTCTTCCTGCTCCTGCCGCCTTTATCGGGACTCCGCGATCTCCTTTGATGTCTATTCCCGTGTGAAAATCCTTGCGCCGTGTTATCGGGTGAGTTCTCCAGCCGACCGGGCTGTTGATGCGTCCCATGAGCGGCCACCTGAATCCCACTGACTTCACAGCAACTTCACCGGGCTCGCGCTTCTCATTCTTTGCGGGAGCTTTTGCGGCTGTTTTCTTGGGAGTTTCGGCAACTTTTACGGGTTCATTGTGTTCTGTGAGTCCTTCAGGACGTGCACCGGGCAAAAATATCTCGTTTCCTGTTTTCAGGCTTGACACGTCGACAGCGGCATTAACGGCGCGTATCTTGCTCATGCTGACACCGTAACGCTTGCTGACAGCCTCGATAGTGTCGCCCTTCTTCATCGTGTAGAAAATTCCGTCCTGGTTCGGAATGCGTAACGTTGCGCCCGGCCTCAATCTTGCGGAAGTCCTGAACGCGTTGCTTCCGATGAGAGTATCAAGCTCTATATTCTGTGAACTTGCGATTGACCATAGAGAGTCGCCCGGAGCCACGACGTATTTTTTGACGCGCACCGGCTCTAGTTTTTCCTTTGCCGCCGCAAGCCTCATTTTTCGGGTTTTGACCTCATCGAGAGTTTCGTCCACTTTGCTGGAATCGTTCGGGATAAGAAGCAGCTGATTTTCTGAAAGCCTGTTTGCGTCCTTGAGTCCGTTTGCGCGCAGAATATCTTGTGCTGTGATGTTCCCGTGTGCCTTAGCAATGTCCGAGAGAGTTTCGCCGTTCTTGACGATGTATTCACTCCATGCAAGCACAACTACTTCTTCGAGTTTCGGTTCTTCTGCAACTGTTACGGCTGGTGTCGGCTCTTGTGCCGGTGAAGATACTGCTGCGGGGGCTGGCTCTTCTTCCTCGTCGTCTTCTTTGGGCATAGTTTCGCCTGTTTCCATTGCGGTTAAAGTTATGCTCTCATAGTCCGAAAGATATTTAGGAAGGGGGCCGAACTCCTCAAGTGTATTCATAGCATACTGTTCTAAATCCGAGAAATCTTTTTGGTGTTCGAGTTCTGTAACTTCTACGCTTATGAGGCTGGTAGTCGTGAAGTTCTCTTCATGTTCGCCGCCGCCCCAGGCAGGATTTACGCCGGAACCCGGAGAAAAGCTGTCGAAATGTCCCGCTGATAACATCAGGAATGAAGCAAGCCCGAATGTTGCGCATACTACAAAGCCAAATCCCCAGCAGAAGCCCAAAGATACTCCTGCATTTTTCTTTTTGCGGGAATTAGCTCTGACCCGTTGTTCGTTGTAGGGGTAAGAGTCCCGCACTCTTTCACGCTCTGATCTCAAAAAGTATTCCTCCCGCCCTGCCGCGCAATTACAAAACAACAATATAATTTACGACATGTTAATTTTTTGATACCTTCTAAGTTTTTAGATCTTTTGTTTGGTTGCTACGTATTATAGCATAAATTATTATAGCAAAAAATACTTATAGCTTACCGTGAAATTATCTGCTTTTAGTTGCGGCTATTATAACATAATGGAAATCAGGCATTCAGCGTATTCCTTCACACCAAAATTACTCTATCACACCAAAAATTTTGCGGACGGGTTAATATATTACGATAATTTTTTCTTGCTAGGAGGTCTCATACTTGGTACACAGAATTTACACCGAACGAAAAGACATCAACAATCCCGAAACGCAATCACTACTCACAGAACTTCATGACATCGACGCAAAAATTTCACGCGTGAGAATCCTCAACCGTTACGACATTCAGGGCCTCAATGACGACATGCTGAACACGTGCAAATTCTCCGTATTCGCAGAGCCATTCACCGACGACGTACTCGACTCACTCCCTGATGATGCAGATGATATTCTTGCGGTGGAGTATCTTCCGGGACAGTACGACCAGAGAGCAGACGCGGCAGAACAGTGTGCGGGGTTATTGCTGGGTTTCAGGCCGGTAATCAGGACAGCAAAAGTCTATCTGTTTTACGGGGGAATGTCGGACATTAACGCCGTCAAGAAATTTCTCATCAACCCCGTAGAAGCTCGCGAGGCACAACTTACGGAATACGACACCCTCGAAATGAACTACACCGAACCAGAAAACGTGAAAACTATTGACGATGTTATGAGCATTTCGGGCTTGGCCATGAGCCGTGAAGACTTAGAGTGCGTGAGGGAATATTTCGTTTCAGAAGGCCGCAAACCAACGATGACGGAGATAAAAGTCCTCGACACATACTGGTCGGATCACTGCAGGCACACGACGCTCTTGACGCATATTGACGGAGCAGATATACACGACCCCAAAGTCCGGGAAGCATACGAAGAGTATTTACGCATACGGAATGAGCTGGGATATTCCGACGACAGACCCATAACCCTCATGGACATTGCGACAATCGGCGCAAAATATTTACGTGTTCCCGGCCTCGTGAAGTCAGAAGAGAATAACGCCTGCACCGTGAAAATCAATGTCGACGGAGAAAACTGGCTGTTACTCTTCAAGAACGAAACTCATAACCACCCGACGGAGATTGAGCCTTTCGGAGGAGCGGCAACATGTATAGGAGGAGCAATAAGAGATCCGTTATCGGGGCGCGCGTATGTCTATCAGGCTATGAGGGTAACGGGAGCAGCAAGTCCATTCACACCGACAATTCCCGGAAAACTTCCGCAGAAAGCAATCATCACGAAGGCGGCGCAAGGTTACAGCTCGTACGGAAACCAAATAGGAATACCGACGGGACTCGTTGACGAAATATATCATGAGGGGTACAGGGCAAAAAGGCTTGAGGTCGGCGCGGTAGTTGCGGCAGTGCGTGAAGACAGCGTGATACGTGAGAGGCCAAGTGCGGGGGATGTCGTTCTGCTGCTCGGCGGGCGGACAGGAAGGGACGGTATCGGCGGAGCTACGGGGTCTTCTGTTTCGCACACATCAAGCTCAATCGAAACATGCGGCGCGGAAGTCCAGAAGGGAAATGCTCCCGAAGAACGAAAACTGCAGAGGCTTTTCCGCAACCAGGAATTTACGCGGCTCATAAAGAGGTGCAATGATTTCGGCGCGGGCGGTGTGAGTGTTGCTGTCGGTGAACTTGCTGACGGACTCGATATCGACCTCGACAAAGTACCGCTGAAATATGCCGGGCTTGACGGAACAGAAATTGCCGTAAGTGAGTCGCAGGAACGTATGGCCGTAGTTGTTGCGCGTGAGAATGCCGGACGTGTGAAGGAGCTTGCTTTGAGTGAGGACGTGCAGGCAACCGAAATAGCCGGCGTGAATGACACGGGACGTATGCGCATGTCGTGGAGGGGGCGCGAAATCGTGAACTTGTCGCGTGAGTTCATCAACAGCAACGGAGCAGCACGGCACATCACAGTAACAGTGAATGAGGGACAGCCCATTACGCAAAACCATCACACTTTCCCGGAAAATCTAGCTGACCTGAACGCCTGTTCACACCGGGGACTTGCGGAGAGATTCGACAGCACAGTGGGAGCACACAGCGTCTTGATGCCTTTCGGGGGGAAACTTCAGACTACACCCGCACAAGCTATGGCCGCAAAAATCCCCGTCGGACTCCGTGAGACTGACACATGTTCCGTAATGGCATATGGCTTTGACCCGTACATTTCGGAAAAATCTCCGTTCATGGGAGCGTATCTTGCTGTCGTTGAGGCGTTGTGCAAAGTTATAGCTGCGGGCGGTAATCTCTCTCAATGCTGGCTGACACTTCAGGAGTACTTCGGGAAGCCCGAACATGACCCGTCGAGGTGGGCACTACCTTTTGCGGCACTGCTGGGAGCACTCAAAGCACAGATAGACTTCAACGTTGCGGCAATAGGAGGCAAGGACTCTATGAGCGGCTCATTCGTCGACTCGGACGGAAAAACTATCGACGTTCCACCGACACTGATAGCCTTTGCGGTGTCTGTTGCGGACGTGAACAGCATAATATCGCCGGAGTTCAAGCGAGCGGGATCTCGTGTCGTAATTCTTGAGCCGGAATATGACGCGGACGGAATGCCGGAAAAATCTTCCCTCCTGAAAATATTTTCTCTCATTCACAGCCTCAACGGAAAAATATTATCGTGTGCAGTGCCGACGTTCGGGGGTATTCCTGCAATGGTATTCAAGATGTGCTTGGGCAATAATTTAGGTTTCGAGTTCACCGGGAAAAATATTTTTGACGACAGACGCGGAAAGTTCATAGTGGAGCTTCCTGATGACGTTATTATTGATGATGCCCGCGAACTTGGCCGGGTTATTGGCACTCCCGAAATCATCATCGACGGCAAACACATAACACTCACAGAAGCCGAAAAGATATACGACGCTCCATTCTCTTCTATCTTCCCGACGGAGACGCACGAGCCTTCACGCATTCCCGCCGTTGATGTACGTCATGACCTGCCGAGAACTTTTTACGCACACACGCCGTTATCATCACCCAAATTCTTGATACCTGTATTTGCCGGGACGAATTGCGAGTACGAAACAGCAAAGGCCATCACGAACGCGGGAGGGAGAGCAGAAATTTTTGTTGTGCGCACGCTGACACCCGAACTCATGAAGCAG
The DNA here is from genome assembly GCA_905233335.1 of uncultured Synergistales bacterium. Lineage (GTDB taxonomy): Bacteria > Synergistota > Synergistia > Synergistales > Aminobacteriaceae > JAFUXM01. The sequence continues at coordinate 3,044 of CAJOED010000022.1, read as the reverse complement.
TCAGCCGATGAGTTCGCAGAAAGTTTACGGCGTTCACAGTCTCTAGTATTGCCGGGGGGATTCTCGAACGGGGACGAGCCGGACGGTTCCGGGAAATTCATAGCGATATTCCTGCGCAGTCCCGTAGTGAGCAGTGCACTTGAAGATTTGTTAGATGTTCGCGGAGGATTGGCGTGCGGTATATGCAACGGTTTTCAGGCACTCGTAAAGACCGGGCTTCTCCCTCATGGTAAAATTTGCAGGCCTGAAGAACTCACTGCAACTCTGACATTCAATCGCGTAGGAAGGCATCAATCGCGTATAATACATTCGCGCGTTGTCGTGAATAATTCTCCCTGGCTTCGGCACACCAGACCCGGCGAAGTTTACGAAATCCCCATCTCACACGGTGAAGGGCGTTTTGTGTGCAGTGAAGAGACATTCGTAGACCTCATGCGCAACGGACAGATAGCCGCACAGTATGCAGACACCGACGGAAAGCCCTCAATGCAGACGAGCTTCAACCCATCAGGCTCATGTTATGCGGTGGAGTGCGTAACGTCGCCCGATGGACGTATACTCGGCAGAATGGGACATGTTGAGCGCGCCGGGAGAAATCTTTACAGGAATGTTCAGGGGAATTATGACGTGAAGTTTTTTGCGTCCGCCTGTTATTATTTCAGACGGGAATAAGTTATTTATGTATGGAGGTAAATATATTCGTGGAACGTAAAAGCATTGAACGCTATTTAGGCCGCAATGTTGAGATTATGCTTATGCCGGACGGGAGCGAAAAGACATCGGGCATTCTATTAAGCTGTGAGGACGATCATATAGTTATCGGTGATGAGCTGCTCGACTACAGAATAATTCTGCGTGTCCGGGCAATCGATAAGGCCGCACCCGTAACACCTCCGCCGTCAGCCCCTGTTACTGCTCCTGCTCCTGCTGTAATAATGCCGGTGATAATGTCTGCTTTCACCGACGAGCTGAAAGAGTGCGCTGATGACATGCAGAAAGTTTTGGACACCGACGCAATAACTCCCGACTATGTTCGGAAATTCCGCCCGGCCAAGCCCGACAAAGTATATATAGCTGTTGACGGCATACTATCACGCTACAATTACGCGGTGAAAACTCACGAGGACAAGCCGTATTCGGCAAGAATGCAGGAAATATTGAGTGCGTCCCGTATGCTGTGGAAGTCCCATAACAATAACATCAACGCCGCACAAGTTTACGCGTTCATTCTTAATCTCGTCGGCGAGGGGGCGAAAAGCGCAAAAATATATATGTCCGTCGGTGATTTTTACGGGGCGTTTGTCGCTTCTGCTGATGCTTCTTCACGGGCACTGGCCGCTGTGTGTTCCGTAGTGAGCGAGCCGCTGACAGTCATCAATTTTTCCCACCTCATGAGGGCAGGACACCAGCAGATGATTTCTGCTCTCTTGTGGGTAATCAGCAGCGTAGTCATGAACGCGGGACAGCCGGAGAATTACCGGGAGTTCTGCTTTGAACATGCTGCGGCGTTGTCGTGGAAGATGCTGGGCTATAATGCGTGGGCTGATAAGTCAAAATTATTCTGTCAGGAAAATATTAACTCACTAAAAACTTGGCTTGAGGGTCAGGAACACGACGGGAAAATTATAGATGAGGCACTGAATATAGCGTCGGAGTTTCGTGATAAAGTGCAGGAAATTCCTGAACAGTCGGTGGATTTAGGTAAAATGAAATTCGAGGGGGAAATAAATTACTTCAACCGCAACAGAAACAAATTACTTGGCTTTATAGAGTGCCGGGAACTTCAGAAATATAACTTGAAGCTGAAATCTGAAGGGTTTATCTTTTTCCATCTCAACCAGGTAGAGGACAAAGAGTTACGCCGTGAGCTTCTGACGTGCAAGAGGTTCAAGCCCGACATAAAAGTAACGTTCAGACTTGGCATGAATGAGGAGGGGCCTTCAGCGTATGAAGTATGGAGAGCAGGAAAATCATCGCAGGCAGGACTGCTGAAAATAGATCTGTCTTCTGCATTGTCGGAATACGGAGAAATTGAGTTTTTCTCGCGCTACAGCACGCCGCCATTCGGGAAAGTTCGCGGGAAGGATGGAAAGTTATACACATTCAACGCCGGCAACGTAATAGACCCTGTACTATCTGTATTTCTCGAATACACGCCGTCAGTCGATGGGCATCCTGTGAAGTTCATACGGACGACGAACGACAACGACAAAGTACAGATACGCAACATAGAGAGTGCTGCTCCGTTCCCTGAAGAGAAATTACGGGCATGGGAGCGTGAAGGACTTTTGCAGAGAGCGGGCATAAAGATAAACGAGGCTTCTTATGATGACGGCGGCGGGGAACTTACAGCGGAGCTTGAAGAGTTAATCAATCGTTCGTATATTCCGCTTGAGCCGATACATAACGAGGACTACGGAAAGAATGAACAGCCGGCAGAACAGAAAAAAGAAAAGTCATTGCCGGTTATGATTCTGGAAGTTCATGCGCTGATTGTGAGACTGATGAAGCGGGAACTCGTGAAGATTTTTTCTACCACTGAAGACATGCTCGATGAAGTTTTGCGGCGTGAGATACCTGTTCTTGATTCGGAGGAGTACGACAACGCGATACGCAAGACACGCAGGACATACAATTCGGACGTGGGACTGCTCGATATACTGCCGATTAATGTGCTGGGAAATATTATGGGTCAGTACTGGCGGGGATATTTTTCGGCGTTTTTCGGGGGGAAGTCGTACGATATGTACTGGAAGGAAAAATTTTCGACGCTACAGAAAGTCAGAAATGCACTTGCGCACGCACACCCGGAGTATTTGAGCGATGAAGATATTGCTGAAGCACGAGCAATAGTTGCAGAGCTTAACGGGTGGCTGTAAGTTTCGGGGGAGTGTCAGTGCTCCCCTTTATACTAGCAAATTCACTATGAGGCCATTCACGAGAGAATACAGCATAACGAACACGATATACCCCGCGAACTTCCACGCACCGAGAACTATTTTCAGCGCGCCCAAGTTCGTAATCTTTGTTGCCGGTCCCGTAAT
>CAJOED010000021.1 GCA_905233335.1 uncultured Synergistales bacterium | reverse complement strand
AGGCGGTGAAAAATATTTTGTCGGGAAGTCATGACAAGAGCAGCATATGGAACGTAAACACGGAGAAAGAATACCACGAGAGCAAATAATTTCAGCCCTTCCGTAAAAGCGGGAGGGTTTTTTTGTTGCCTCATAAAAATTTTGATATTATAATCTCTTCATTCAACACATTCACAAAAAATTTTTCAGCTCATGACCCTATTATGAGGAGGCAGAATATTTTGAAGCTGATATTCTTGGACATTGACGGCACACTCACAAAACCGGGCGAAAATACTCCACCGGCAAGTGCTGTTGACGCAATCGAGAAAGCACGCGCAAAAGGCAACAAAGTTTTTTTATGCACAGGCCGTAATCCCGACATGCTCAGGCCATTATTACGCTACCAGTTCGACGGCTTCATTTCCTGCGCAGGAGGTTATGTTGCTGTCGGCGAAAAGTACGACGAAATACTCTACGACCACCCTATGACCCCCGAACAGCGCGATACTGCACTAAACGCACTGCACAAGCACGGAGTATTCTGCACGATCGAGGCCGAAAAAGGCTCATGGGGCGACGAGAATCTCGGTGAGTTCTTGAGCGGACAGGGCGAGGGAAACAGTGAACTCGAACGCTGGCGGAAGGCTCTTGCGGGGAATCTCGGCATAAAACCCATGAAGGAATATGACGGCTCCCCCGTGTACAAAGTTGTAATCATGTGCCAGAAAATGGAACAGCTCGACGAGGCCAAGAAGTTAATGGGCGATGAGTTCAACTTTGTAGTGCAGGAAGTGAAGGTCGGCAACACATCATCGCAATGCATCAACGGCGAAATCATCAACAAGGAGTTCAACAAGGGACTCGGCGTTGAGATAATATGCAGGCGTTTCGGAGTACCTATAAGCGACACTATAGGCTTCGGGGACAGCATGAACGATCTGGAAATGATACAGACAGTTGGCTTCAGTGTCTGTATGGCGAACGGTTCGGAGAAACTGCAGAAACTCTCTGATATGGTCTGCGCGTCAGTGAGTGAGGACGGTTTAGCGAAGGCGTTTGCGAATTTACATTTAATCTAATTATCACAGGAGGTTTTATTTATGGCATTGGATTACAGGAAATGTGCGGAACAGATCGTTTCACACATCGGCGGGCGTGAAAATATCGTCCAGGCAGCACACTGCGCAACCCGTCTTCGTCTCGTCATCAAGGACAACGGGAAAGTCGACAAGAAAGCTCTCGAAAACGTTGACGGCGTGAAGGGAATGTTCGAGAACAACGGACAGCTTCAGCTCATCATCGGAACAGGCACGGTGAACAAAGTGTATTCGGAGTTCCTGAGCGTTACGGGAATGACGGAAGCCACGAAAGATGACGTGAAAGCTGCGGCGGCGGCAGGTCAGCCCATATGGAAGAGAATGTTGAAGGCTGTCGGCGACGTGTTCGTACCCATTCTCCCTGCAATTGTTGCTTCGGGTCTTATGATGGGATTCGTCGAGGCAATGGGCAAAGTTTACCCGGAATTTGCGAACACATCATGGTATGACTTCCTCGACATGGTCGCTAATACGGCGTTTGCGTACCTGCCTGTTATCGTTGCTATCTCTGCGGCGCGCGTGTTCGGCGGAAATACATTCTTGGGAGCAGTCATCGGTCTTGCTATGATTCACGCTAACCTCGTCAATGCGTGGGTAGTCGGAAATCTCGAAACAATACCTGCATGGAACTTCAACATTATGAATTTCGTGATTAACGTCCAGAAGGTCGGCTATCAGGGACATGTTATCCCGGTCATAATTGCTGTATGGCTGATGTGCGCAATTGAGAAATGGCTTCACAAACACACGCCGGAAATGATTGACCTGTTCGTTGTGCCTTTCACGACGGTATTATTAACGACATTCATAACGTTCACAATCATCGGGCCGATATTCTCACAGCTCGAAACGTGGGTTCTTGAGGGCGCAAAAATCCTCGTGAAGAATCCGATAGGCTCGGCGGTAATGGGAGCTATATATCCTTGGACGGTCGTTATGGGACTTCACCACATGTACAACGTCATAGAGGCCGGAATGCTTGCGGTTGAGGGCGGACTTAACACGTGGATGCCGATAGCTTCAGCCGCGAACTTTGCGCAGTTCGGAGCATGTCTCGCAATAGGCTTCAAGGCCCGCAATGCCCGCACAAAAGTCGTAGCAGTACCTTCATCAATTTCTGCGGCACTCGGTATTACTGAACCTGCAATATTCGGTATCAACTTACGCTTCTTCAAGCCCATTATCGCTGGTATGATCGGCGGCACAATCGGAGCATTCTACGGTGCTTTGTCGGGAATCGGCGCAAAGGCTTACGGCGTTACTGGTATCCCCGGCTACTTGACGATAGCACAGCCCGTACAGTACTCAATACTTCTCGCGATCTCCGGCGGTATAGCGTTCGTACTTGCGTGGATCATGTGGAAGGAAGACGCTCCCGAAGCAGAAGCCGCTCCTGCGTCAGCCCCTGAAGCAATGCCCGAAAAAGTTATGGAGTTCGGGACGGTCATAACATCATCAGCGGGAGAAATCGCACAGTGCACAGCAGGAAAAGTCATCCCCTATACGGAGATCCCGGATCCGACGTTTGCGGCTGGTACACTTGGCCAGGGCGTTGGGATTCAGCCGGAAGATGAATATGTGTATGCTCCTATCGACGGCGAAATTTCTTCAGTGGCAGAGAGCAAACACGCAATCGGTATCAGCGGCGAAAATGACATGGAAGTGTTGATACATGTCGGCGTTGATACGGTTGAGATGAAGGGCGACGGCTTTGAGGATTTCGTGAAGGAAGGCGACAAGGTCAAGAAGGGACAGAAGATTATGAAGTTCGACCGCGAGAAAATCAAGAAGGCCGGACACCCTGACACAGTAGTACTTCTCCTCACGAACAGCGATGACTACGATGGCGTGAAGTTTGGTGCAGACGTGTAATCTCTTTCTCTAGGATAAAGGCTCTCCGTGTAATGCGGGGGGCTTTTTTTGTTGGGCTTGACGAATTTGCTATGATAAATTTATCACATGTAAAGGAGAACATATCATGAAAAAAGATCTAGGCTCACTGCCTGCTGTATTTCCGATGCCCGTTCTCATGGTAGCTACTTACGGTGAAGACGGGAAAGTTGACATCATGAACGTTGCTTGGGGCGGCATCTGCGGAATGGACAAGATAGCACTCAACCTTGCGTCCGACCGCAAAACCCTCAAGAATATCCGCGCAAAAAAGGCTTTCACCGTCGCACTTGCTGACGAAGCACACATCAAAGAGGCCGACTTTCTCGGAACAGCAAGCGGCAACACTATGGCCGACAAGTTCGAGCGCACCGGGCTTCATGCCGTGAAGAGTTCCCGCGTCGACGCACCCGTCATTCAGGAGTTCCCCGTAACGATGGAGTGCGAGCTTGTAGAAGACCGTGAATGTTTCGGCGAAATGCGCATTGTCGGTACTATCGTTAATGTCGTTGCTGATGAGAAAGTTCTTGACGAGAAGGGCAAAATCGACGCAAAGAAAATCAATGCCGTAATGTTCGACCAGTACAGGAACACTTATTACAGCGTCGGAGAAGAAATCGCTCATGCGTGGCGTGTCGGTGCTGAACTCATGAAGAAGTAACAGAAAAATTTTCTCCCCCTCACTGCTTCATAAGGGGGATTTTCTTTATCTTCCCGCGTTCCACATTGCCGCAAACCTACGCTTCTCTTTGTCCTCATACATTGCGCGGTCGGCTTCCTCGATAAGTCCCGTTATAGTTTCCGTCCTGCTGAACTGCTCATACTTTGCCCACCCGATATTTACCCGTATGTGATAGTGAAGGTCTTTTGCTGTTGCCGCGTTGCTGATGTAGTTCCGTATGTGTTCGGTGAACAGTTCGCGTTCTTCGTCGTCGTGAATGTCAGCAGTGATTATGAACTCGTCGCCGTAATACCGCGATATGTAGCATGGGTGTTCTTCCTCGCACAATTTTTTCAGCGCGCCCGCAATGATGACTAATGCCCTGTCTCCTTCTGTTCGTCCGTAGCTGGCGTTCACTGCGTTCAAGTTGTCGACATCGAGAGCGAACACGTGCAGGGTTTCCGGGTTTCCGCGCGCAAGACGTTCTGAAAGTTCCCGGACGAGACCGTTCTTGTTGTGAATTTTCGTGAGGGGGTCAATCGATACGAGGCTGTCAGCGTAAGAGATGTACACGAAAATATCAGCGATAACGATAACGTAGCACAAGAAAGGCATTCTCCAGTTCAGAGCCTGAACGGGTACACACGCCACGAAAAACGCCGGGTAAATCGCCGCAGCAGGAGTCGTGTCCCGCTCGTAACGTGTCATTTTTCGCCGCCTCATGACAGCCAGCAGTACTGACGCAAGAGGATAGACGAGATGCACGACCGGGAATAGATCCCCAGCAAAGAGTGAGAGCACAATCAGCACAAACAACGGGCACGCTGTGAGGAATTTTCGCGCGGAGGTCTTCACGATGCCGGACTGCTGGAACGTCTCAATGTACACGAACACCAGCCAGCACATGAGACCGAACAACGCCGAGTGAACAGCCCTGATTGCGTAGTGTGATGTGTGAGCGTCGGGAATAATATCAACGTCGGCCAGCACGCGCACAACCTGCGATATGCACACGAGAATCTGCACGAACAAAAGACGGCTCCAAATTACTCTTGCTTCTGTCTGGTCAGAAGAATTTTGCTGACGGTTGAAGAGTATCGCGAGAACTATCACGCTGAATACATGAGCCTCAATGTTGAACAGTGCATAGCCTGATGATGTGAGTACTGCGGAATATTCTTCCCATACTCTTAGTAACGCGGCGGCAAATGACATTTTTATTCTCACTCCCGAAATTTTTGGTAACAATATTTTATATCAATCCTGCAAAATAATTTCTGCTAGTTTGTTTTCAGGTTGAACGCAAAATTTTTTTATGTATAATTTATTTTCGTTCAGACTGTACTTAACAACTTAATAATATTTTCAGGAGGGGAGGTGAGTATTACAATGGCGGACAACCCGACAATAGCCGAGATAAAAGCTGCTGAAACTCAAGCGGCTAATGCTGTGCAGAAGGCCAAAGAAGATGCTGCAAAGAAGCTCAATCGTGCAAGTGCGGACGCTGAAAATTCCCTCAAGGAAGCAAGGCAGAGTGCGGCACGTAATTTCAGGGACAAGATACGTAGAGCAGAAGAGGCAGCAGAGACTAAGGCGAAAAGTGTTTTATCAAAGCGTGAGGCAGACGCAAAGTCTTTCTACACAAAGCACAAGGACAAAATTCCCGCAGCTGCTTCATTCATAACGGAAGAGGTGATGAAAAAATATGGGAGTAGCCAGGCTTAAGAAGGCGGAACTGTACTATCACAAATCCGTTCATGAACAAATTGCCGCAGTATTGCAGGAAACGGGAGCATGTCAGATTATCAGCACGACGGAGGAAAACCAGCCCCGCCCGCATGAAGTTGAAGCACTGCTCGCGAATATTGACGACAAGTTATCAGATGTCCGCTACCTGACACGGACGCTCACACCGCACTATGTCGACCCCATACCGGCACTTGACAGAATGCTTGGTGAACGTCCAGAAGCAACTATGGCGGAACTTGAAGAGCTTGCGTCTGCTACGGATTTGAAGACAGTCTGCGAAAACACCCGCGCAGTCGAACACGAAACGGGAGAGGTACGCCTGAAACTTTCTGAAGCAAGATTGAACACATCAATTTTGTCATCTCTCGGATTTTTCCCGTATCCTCTTTCAGTAGTTACGGAAGGCACCCGGACAGTTACGGCACTAATCGGAACACTGAAGGCCGAAAATGTCAGCGGGTTGAGGGCGGCACTAGGGGACTTGTCGCAGTTCTCTCAGGACACGGAGTTATTGATTGCCCCGTTCGACGAGAAGGACAAACAAGCAGAAGTTTATGCCGCATTGATTTATTCGCGTTCTGTTGAGGCAGACGTGAAAGAGGCTTGCGCAAAGTGCGGGGTCTCTCTCGTGGAAATTCCTGCTTCATTCACGGGAACAGTTGACGAGGAGCGCGAAAAGTATACGGAAGCAGCAAAGGAACTTGAAGCCAAAGAGTTATCATTGTCGGCGAAAATGTCAGCACTTGCAGAAGCGAACGTACCGACTGTGCAGAAACTCTCTGACTACTACAACAGCATGTCCACGCGCTATAACGGCACGGCCAGGAGTGAGGAGACAGAGAGCACAATGCTCACAAAGTTCTGGTTTCCTGCGGACAAGGCCGGGGATATTCAGGAGAAAATCAACGCAATAGGCACGGACATCGAGCTTGTTGTGTCAGACCCTGCGCCGGAAGATGAGCCGCCTTCACTCCTCAACAACGGGGACACAGTGAGGCCGTTCAACATACTCACGGAGCTTTACTCATCGCCGACATACAGGGGGATAGACCCGACACCGTTACTTGCGCCGTTTTTCTGGATATTTTTCGGAATGTGCTTAGGCGACGCGGGGTATGCACTTGTAGTTTTCGGGACGATACTTTACGTTTTCAAGAAGTACAAGAAGATAGCACCGGGCGTAAAGGAATTCATAAGGCTGTTCCTGTTCTGTTCGGTGTCGACGTTCATTTACGGCATAATTTCCGGCTCGTTCTTCGGGAACTTCATAGACTCATTCCTTCCCCCGTTAGTCCCGCTGAAGAATGCGTTAATGCTTGTTGACCCGATGACGAATCCCATGCAGGTTTTGGGTATCTCGTTACTCTTGGGAGTAATACACCTTATGTTCGGGCTTCTCATTGCGGCATACGACAAATTGAGGCACGGAGAATTTATCGACGCAATCGGCAACGACATATCGTGGTTCCTGCTGATTGTCGGCTTGTGCCTGTACGGAGTCGGACTCGGCGGAATGCTGCCACCTCATTTTGTGCAGATAGGGCAGGCAATGTCGATTTTGGGAGCAGTGATTATCTTCATATATGCCGGAAAAGGTGAACCCAACTACTTCAAGAAGATCATCAACGGTTTTCTTGCGCTGTACGGGTCAACGTCATATCTCGGCGACATATTGAGCTACAGCAGGTTATTAGCGTTGGGATTCGGTTCTGCAGTCATCGGAATGGTAATCAATCTTCTCGGCGGACTTGCGGCTGATATTCCGTACGTGGGCTGGCTGATTGCTGTAGTCGTGATAATCGGCGGGCATATCTTCAGCATAGCAATAAACATACTCGGCTCATTCGTTCACCCGTTGAGGCTTCAGTATGTAGAGTTTTTCGGCAAGTTTTACACGGGCGGCGGCGAACCGTTTACCCCGTTGACGCTTTCACAGGAATATGTGAATGTGAAGGCATAGTGTTTTTGTGAATACCTGTATGCTACATCATAGAAATATGAAGCTGTAAGGCAATTCATACGGGAGCGGCGGAAAGTTCAACCCGTAGACGTTTTCACAAGAATATATGAACGTGAAGGCATAAGGTTTTGTCAGTAATACGCGGAGGCTTTCAGGCGGCAGGTGTGCAGGGACGGCGTTATGTATCTCTCACCGACGCGGACGAGGCGAACTCTCACAACGAGAGCAGCTCATGAGGGGAATGCGTAGGCCAAGTGAGCAGAGTATGCAGACAGCATCACACACAGAGCGGCATTAAGTCAACGCAAAGAGGCACATGATACGGCCTCACACAAAAAACGTATCACAAGAAATAATTTTTGATCTGAAAGGAACGTGTAAATCATCATGGAACATCTTGGACTTTCACTTGCACTTTTCGGTGCAGCACTGGCAGCAGCTCTTGCCGGTATCGGTTCAGCAATCGGAATAGGTGTAGCAGGCGGAGCAGCAGCAGGAGTCATGACGGAAGACCCCAACAAATTCGGTTCATGCTTGATACTTCAGGCACTTCCCGGAACGCAGGGAATTTACGGTCTGCTTATTGCATTCTTTGTGCTCAATAAACTTGGCCTTCTCGGCGGAGCAGGTGCAGTAGCTCTCACGTGGAATCAGGGCCTGCAGATTCTCGCGTCATGCCTTCCGATAGCAGTAGTCGGCTGGTATTCGGCAATTTGGCAGGGCAAAACATCAGCGGCCTCAATCCAGATGATAAGCAAGAAACCCGAAGCAATGGGCAAAGCAATAATTCTCCCTGCAATGGTTGAGACGTATGCAGTGCTTGCACTTCTTACGAGTATATTAATGCTCATGGGAGTTCAGGTGGGCTAGTCGGGCAGGTGTTGAAGAATGGCACTTGCTGACATCAAAGCAAAAATCAAAGCCGATTCACAGGCACAAATAAAGGCACTCGAAGCAGAGAACGACGCAAAAGTACGTGAGATAAGCCGCAAGGTCAACGCCGAGATCAAAGAAGTTCAGGACGCATACGCCGCGAGACTTGGCCGGGAAGAACCAGAAGTATTGCGCCGCCGTGAGATCGTTGCTGAACTCGACGCAAAGAGAATAGATCTTGGTGTTCGTCAGCGTCTTATGTCGGAAGCGTTCGAGGCATCACTCAAGCAGATGATAGACCTTGCTCCCGATAAGTACGTGAAGTTTGCCGATAAGCTGATGGCTCAGGCAGTCGCTACGGGGAAAGAAATAGTTTTCGTCGGGAAAAACGAGAAGCACCTGGATCAACGCTGGCTCGACGGCTACAACGCATCACACAATACGACACTCACGCTTTCACCCGAAAAGCTCCCTATTTCCGGCGGCTTTGTTCTGCGCAACGACAGAATAGACACAAACTGTTCTTGGGAAATGCTGATTGCGGACGCTCGCGCTGATATTGAGACCGAAGTTGTGAAGCGGTTGTTTGCGTAGGGGAGGTGCTGGCCTGTGAGTTACGTATACACCGTAGCACGTTTGCGGGGTATGGAAAATCACATACTGGACACGGCATTTTTCTCGCGCCTCATGGACAGTGCAGGAATTGACGACGCACTAAAGGCACTCGGTGAAACATCATATTCACAATGGCTTTCACAGTCGGCAGGATTCGACAAGGCAATAGACAGCGAGATACTTGCGACGTGTGAGGAGCTGAAAACTTTTGTGCCCGACAAGGAATTACTCGACATTTTCAGGCTTCCTTACGACTTCCATAACGTGAAAGTTCTGCTGAAAGGGTTATTCAAAGTAAGGGGCGGTGAATCAGAAGGCCGGCGTTATGACCTGCTGTCGAAACTCGGAACGATAGACACGGAAGAGCTTACGAACGCGATCGAAACGGAAGAATACGGCTTCCTGCCCTACGGACTTACGGACTTAATCCCGCAGTGCTGGCAGTTATGGGATCAGACGAAAAACGCGCAGGCTGTAGAACTCCTGATAGATCACCAGATGTTCGCGGCAATGCTGAAAGTTGCGGAGGGTCTGAAGATGCCCGACATAGTTCGGTGGGTACGGTGCAAAATCGACGTTGAGAACTTGCGTAGTGCTATACGGCTTGCACGCATGAAGTACGACAGCGCAAAAGCACTTCCATTTTTCCACGACGGCGGGACGATCAGGGCTGACGACATGAGCAGGCTCCTCAATGAGCCTCAGGAGACATGGAGCAGAACGCTGTCTTATACGGACATCGGCGGTGTATTGAGTGCACTCAACGAACAGAGCGACATCAATGCGGCACTGTCTGACGTGTCGAAATCGCTTGATGACTACCTGATAAAAGTACTTGAGAGCGCAAAATACTCAATGGATGCACCCGCAAATGTTCTTCTGTTCCTGCTCACAAAGGAAGCTGAAGCGCGGAATATGAGAGTAGCTCTTGTGTGCGTTGCGGGAGGACTTGACCGCGAATTTGGGAGGAGGCTGTTGAGTAATGGCAGATAACAAGCCGATGGCGGCAATCGGAAATTATGAGATGGCTTTACCCTTTCAGGCTGTCGGAGTCCGAAGCGTGATACTGACCCCCGAAACACGTAATACGTTCGAGGCGACACTTGAGCAGTTAGCGCGTGAGGATTATGCAGTAGTATTCATTCAGGAAGATCTATTCGTTGAGTTCACGGCAAAGGTTGAGGAAATCAACGATAAATACAATACAAGCGTCCTTCCTGTTCCCGGTCCTTCAGGGGCGACGGGTGCGGGGCTTGCCTCGATAAGGGGAAGCGTAGAAAAGGCCGTAGGTATGGACATATTTGCGGAACGTTAAAGATGAAGACAATAACAATCGGAGGCGGGAGATATTAAATGCCTGACAAGAAAGAAATCAAAGGAGTAATAGAGAGAATCTCCGGCTCTCTTGTAGTCGCTGGCGGCATGGAGGGCGCAAGTATGCAGGACGTTGTGCATATCGGCGAACTCGGACTCGTCGGCGAAATACTTGAGGTAAACGGCGACAAGGCATCAATACAGGTTTACGAGGAAACATCCGGGCTGAAACCCGGCGAGCCTGTTGTGTCGACGGGAGAGCCATTGAGCGTTGAGCTTGGGCCGGGGATTATTGAGCAGTTCTACGACGGAATACAGAGACCGCTTGAACTCATCGAGAAAGCAGCAAAGAGCCACTACATTTCGCGCGGCATCAGCGTCCCTGCACTTGACAGAAACAAAAAGTGGAAGTTCGAGCCGAAAGTGAAAGCCGGAGAAGAAGTTATCGCCGGTGATATTCTCGGAGTTGTTCAGGAGACCGTAGTAGTAGAACACAGAATAATGGTGCCTTTCGGTGTGAAGGGCAAAGTGGAGAAGATCGAGAAGGGCGAGCACACAATCGAGGACGTAATAGCCGTAATCGACGACAACGGGACAAAGCATGAAGTGAAGATGCTCCAGCGTTGGCCGGTCAGAAGGCCCAGACCCGTCAAGACCAGATTAGCCCCCAACGTCCCAATGACGACAGGACAGAGAGTCGTTGATGCGTTCTTCCCTGTAGCACTCGGAGGGACTGCGTGTGTTCCCGGACCGTTCG
>CAJOED010000020.1 GCA_905233335.1 uncultured Synergistales bacterium | reverse complement strand
ACGTTACAGGCAGGACATAAGGGAATTGTATTACACTGCCGCAAAAGGTTCTGTCGTTGTGATACCCATCAACCCTGACGGCTGGACAATGACTATAACAAAGAAGGAGTGATTTTTCTTCATGAAGCTCAATGAACTTTATGCTAATCGTTTCGACAAAAAGACATGGGAGAAACGCAACAACTTATGGCGCATTCTGTGTGAGGAGTTCTTCAACAGGTACGTGAAGCCGTCAGATGATGTTCTCGACTTGGCCGCAGGGTATTGCGACTTCATCAACAACATAGCCGCACCCAAAGACAGCACCCCGCGCGGACGACGTATTGCCGTAGACCTGAATCCCGACGTGAAAGCCCATGCCGCACCGTTCGTTGAAGTCCATAATGCACCGGCACAAAGTTTAGGCTTCCTCGATGATGCTTCACTTGATGCTGTATTCGTCAGCAACTTTTTCGAGCACGTCAGGGAGAAAGACGACATCATTACGATTCTCAACGAGTGCCTGCGTGTATTGCGGGAAGGCGGGAAACTCTTAATCCTCCAGCCGAACATAAAGTATTTGCCCGGTGAGTACTGGGACTTTTTCGATCACTATACCCCGCTCACAGAAAAAAGTATGGGGGGGTATTACATTTTGCGTGAGGTCGTGAAGAAATTTCTTCCGTACACAACACAGAGCAGATTCCCCCAGTTCGGGATACTGATAAAGCTCTACTGTCATATGCCTTTCGCGTGGAAAATTTTGGGTAAGCAGATGTTCATACTTGCCGAGAAAAAAGGAGAAGTGAAATCTTGAGGAGTGCAGGAAAATATTTTTTGTTGAGCATAATACCTTTGGGAGTGTTAGCTGCGCTGATTTCGTATTACGCCGTCGATATTTTCATGTGGGACGAATGGGAATTAATCTCCCTGCTCGAAAAATTCCATAACGGCACGCTGACTCTCTCCGACCTTTTCGCACAGCACAATGAGCACAGAATATTTCTCGGAAAGTTATTCATTATCGCAAATGCCATTCTCACCGGGTGGAACGTGTATTACGAGATAGCAATCAATGTACTGTTCGCAATAGGTACGTCAATCGTGATATTTTACGCCGTAGAACATGCCGGAAGACTCAGCGCGGCGAGAAAGAACATGCTGTACTTCACTTGCGCGTGCTTAATATTTTCGTTCACACAGCAGGCCAACTGGCTTTCAGGGTTTCAGATGCAGATATTCATGGCTGTGTTTTTTGCGCTGCTGACCTTCGCGATAATCATTTACGGAGGTGAGAAAACAATATTCTTGGCGGTGCTGTCTGCTGTCCTTGCTTCTTACTCGTTCGCAAGCGGTGTATTCGTATGGCCTGCCGGACTCGTTCTCCTTCTCCTGAAGAAAAACACAAAGGGTAGAATTGCTCTATGGCTGATTGCTGCTGTACTGTGCATGATGCTTTACTTCCACGATTACGACACACTTCAGCCCCCGTTCACCGAAAAGCTGAAATATTTTCTGCTCCAAAGACCGCTCATTCTGTTATTCTCGTCGGCGTGTTATTTGGGTGCTTCCCTCGCTGTAACTAATCACATAACGTCAATATTGCTTGGTTTCGTTATGATTGCCGTACAAGTTTATTGTTTCGTGAAAATTATTCGCCATAAGATACGGGACAAAAATATATTGTTCTGGCTCGGCATTGATATTTTCGTTATACTTTCGGCACTCGCTACAGGTTACGGAAGGCCTGGTATCGGCGGAAGTATGCAGACGAGATACATGACGCTATGTGTACTGTTCCCCGTCGCAACTTTGGGAATAGCCTCATTGACGCTCGACAGAATATCCATCAAGACATATATTGCTGCTTCAATGTTCATTATTGCGCTGTCGTTCGGTGATTCCCCGTTGAGAGAAGCACGCGCTGTAAACGAAATGAGTACGCTCATAAAACAGCAGCTTTTGCGAGGGGAATACGATAATCGGACATTCAGCCGTCTCTATCATCACAAGAAAGGAATGATAACGCGACTCGCCATTCTGAAAAAATATAACGTTCGTAACTACGAGAATGCTCCGAGTGTTGCGCTTGATGATTTTCGTCCTGTTGACTTTACGCCAGAACGCAAAATAACTTCATGTGAAGCAAAAATATCTGATGTTGACGATGAGTTCTTCGATGTCGGCGGATGGTGGACTGTCGACGAACTGACTCCCATGCAGAGTGAGAGAGTGCGTGTGTATATCGTGCTGTATAACGACGAGGGAGCGTTTGAGGCCGGACTTTACGGTCAGGGTGAAAGGTTTGCGAACGGGTGGATGGTGCCGCTGAAGTACAAAGACCCGTACGCTGACTACCAAAAAAATAATTTTTCGGGACATCAAATACATTACGGCTCTCTTCCGTCCGGGACGTACAGGACAGCTTTGAAGGTTGCGGACGATGAGGGAAGAGATTATTACTACATGATGACAGAAAAAATTTCGATTGATGACAAATAAGGAGACGTGATATTTTGCGCAGTACACTGAAATATATTGCTTTGTCTTTCCTCCCGCTGGCTGTGTTAGTTGCGTTGATGAGCTACTATGCTTCTGACATTCCGTACGCTGACGAGTGGTTCACTGCCGGGCTTCTGCAGAAATTTCATGCAGGGACGCTGACATTTCGGGACATTTTCGCACAACACAACGAACACAGAATAGTAACGACAAAAATCATTCTGCTCCTGAATGCCATTTATGCCGGGTGGAATGTATATCTTGAACTCGCAGTGAACGTTCTCTGTGCTGTCGGAAGCTCCATCATAATTTTTTGTGCAGTCGAGAAACTCAACATGAACAGCATGAAGCGAATGATACTATATTTCACGTGTGCATGTGTGATCTTCTCGTTCAGCCAGCAGCACTGTTACATGTGGGGTTCCCAGATGGAAATATTCTTGAGCGTCTTCTTCAGCCTGCTCTCTGTCGTACTTCTTACGTACGGGGGGGCTGATATTCGCGGCGATAATCTCCGGCGTTCTCGCTACGTACTCATTCGCAAACGGCATGATGATATGGCCTTCCGGGTTGGTCGTGCTGATTGTTTCGGGATATATGCGGGGTGAAAGACCTGATTACGGAAAAATTACTCTCTGGCTTCTTGCGGCTGTCGTGAGCATAGCAATATATTTCTACGGCTACGAAACTTCAAGCACTGCCGAAAACATCACTCTCACCGAAAAAATAATCTCCTCAATAAAACGTCCGCACGTGTTCATGATACTTTTCACGACGTATCTCGGTGCCCCTCTTGCGAGTTACCGACAGAGCATGGCACTTGCTGCAGGTGCTGCGGGTCTTGCCGTAAACATCTGGTGCGTCGTTGCGATTTTGCGCGGAAAATTACGGGACAAGAATTATTCTTTCTGGCTCGGTGCTGATGCGTATATATTGCTATCGGCGGCTGTTACTGCTTACGGTCGGCAGGGCACAATCTCTACTGCTATGGCTCTGCGCTATATGAGCCTGCAAATGTTGTTCTGGATCATAACCCCGTGCATGTTCTTCATGACGCTTGAGAAAAAGCAGAGTGTTTCACTGAAAATATATCTGCTCATTGCCGCACTGATAATTTCGCATTCAGTCAGTGAGGACGCACTCATAAGAGCCTGCGAACGCTACAACGGTCTGNNNCAGCTCAAAGCCGGAGTGTATGACGATATGACTTTCAGAAAGTACATAGCCGGTAGAAAAGAAGCGTTAATGCTCCCGGAACTCAAAGCGCACGGCGTGAAGTTTCTGCGCAATGCTCCTGATGTTATTGCGTTCGATGATTTCAGGAAGGTAGATTTCGACGCAAAAGATATTCAGCAGAGCGAGGACACTTCATTCTCCGCAAGTGCTTGGGTGAATACTGACGGGAAATTCATGGGTGCTTCAGGCTGGTGGAAGATAGATAATTTCTCGCAGAAGGACAGAACACACGCGCGGACGTTCGTAATCATCTACAATAATGACGCAGCGTATGAGGCTGTTTTGGGAAAATGGGAGGGTGTTCACAGCTTCACGATAAAACGTAGCGACAACTTGCGGGAAGACAGCGAAAAATATTCGTTCGGGGACTCGGAGCTGTACTGCGCAAATATTCCGGCGGGGACGTATAGCGTTGCGGTGAAAGTTTCTGCTCACGACGGCAAAAATTACTACTTCCCTGTGAACAACGAACTCACAATCACACGCTGACTTTACGCCCTGTATATTACTACTTGGCCGCGTCCTTGTGCCTTCAGGGTCTTGGCGCGGGTTTCTGCATTCTTGAGGTCGCCCTGATACTCAAGCCTGAACTTTGCCCACTCGAAATTCGGCATCGACACGATAATTATTTTCCGCCCGAACTCTTCTTCCCAGTCCGACAAATAATTATTGATGTATCCTGCTGTGTGTGAGCTCATCTGAATCACAAATGCTTCTGAATTGTTCGCGCCCGTTATCTTCCGTATAAAGCGTTTGATGTTCATTGCGATGTTCTCTTCACGTTCGACGAAGCCGTTATCGCCGCACACGGGACAATTCCGGGTCAATACGCTCCGCAGGTCGGGACGTTCTCTCTTGCGCGTGAGTTCGACGAGTCCGAGCTGTGTTATGCTGAATACTCTTGCTTTGAGTCTGTCGTGGCATAAGAAGCTGTCAAAGTGTTTAAGCAATTCATGCCTGTCCTCCTCAAAGTCCATATCGATAAAATCAACTACAACAATCCCGCCTACCGAACGCAATCGTAACTGCCTCGCAATTTCTTCTGCCGCCTCCATGTTAGTAGCGAGTACAGTATGCCTCATGTCGGGAGCACTCGTGAATTTTCCGGTGTTCACGTCAATAACCGTAAGTGCTTCTGTCTGGTCGATTACGAGGTATGCGCCGCTTTTCAGCCAAACTTTGCGCTCAAGTGCCCGGCGAATTTCCTCCTCAATGCCGAAATACTCGAATATGGGAGTAACTCCCTCGTACAAACTCACGCTGGGCTTCTCCGGGTAAAATCTCTCGACAAAACTTTTTGCGCGCTCGAACTCGTCGGGGTCATCAATGATTATCTCGTCAATTTTCCCGGCTACCTCATCACGTAACACTCGGCCAAGAGTCCCCGTATCACGATAGAGCAGACACGGTGCGGGAGTATTCTTTGCTTTTGCTTCTATGTCGTGCCACAGTTCAAGCAGTGAGTTCATGTCCTGCCGCAAAAATTCCGCGTTAATCCCTTCTGCCGCCGTCCTGATGATTAACCCGAAACCGGGAACTTGCGCTTTGAGTTCTTCTGCTATCTTCTTGAGGCGTTTGCGTTCGGAATTGTCGAAAATTCTGCGTGAGACTCCGATCTCGTCATTTTCCGGCACAAGTACCAGCCACCGTCCCGGCACAGAAATTCTCGGACTTACTCGCGGGGCTTTGTTCTTGCGGGCATTCTTGACGACCTGCACAATAAGTTCATGACCGGGCTTTATGAGTGATACGTCGGGGGCTTCATTGATGTACATGAAGGCGTTTCGTGGTTCACGAAAATTTTTCTGCTTCTTTGAGGTCAATGCCAGGAACGCGGCACTTATCGCCGGGACGAGAGTATCAACCCTTGCTTTGAATATATCTCCCTGCCGTGAAAGTCGTGAACTCTTTGTGCGTGATGAGAGAAATCCGCTGTCGTTCTCGTCGTCAGCAAAATTGTACTCTATGAATATTTCGGTGAGTTTTCCGTCCTCAATCAATGCAACGCGGGACTGTTCGTTTTCGCGGAGGTCAGCAATAATTTTTACGTCATTCATTCAAATATACTATATCCTTTTCACTGTCATATGAGCCTATTGCAGCGCGCACGATATTCACCTCATGCCAGCCCGCAATAATATTTTCGCGCACTAGGTACTTCACGAGTCCGCCTATAGGATTTTGCGCGGGGTCAGAAAGTATCAGCCTCATCCATTCACCAGCATATTCTGACTTCACGACATAATCACCGTAAAAAGTTTGCGCGTGTTCGTGAATGTTTTGTGCTGTGCGTATGAAGTATTCGGCGGCCTTGCAGGACTTTCCGAGATTGGGCGCGTCGTCAGGTGGGAACATAACGCGGGACACTGTGAAGCCTTCCGGGAGTGATGAGTTCATGCGTTCGGTGATGTTTTCGGGTGCGTCGGTCATGAACATGTCGACAGGTTCAGCGAGTGCTACGACTCCGGCGGGGAGTTCGGGACCGAATGTGATTTTTGCGCGCGGTGAGAAGCCCTGAGTCATCGTGAGCGTCAAGCCTGCACGTGTAGCCGAACGTGAGAACACTTGAGCCAGCGCGATATGAGGAACGAAACATGCTCCGCCGCGTTTTGAGTATATCAATCTCACTCTCATTTTACGCACCCCACTCCGCACGCCGCACAACCCGTCCTGCAATCCGTCGTGAGAACTCCTGAATATGCCCTATGACGTTCACGCAACAAGAACTCCTTACTCACTCCGACATTCACGAAATCCCACGCAAGACTCTCCGCCTCGCCACGTTCGCGCGTAAACTCTTCAGGGTCAAGCCCGCAATACTCGAACGCTTCAAGCCACCGCGTAAGGTCAAAATGTTCCGTCCAGTTGTCGAAACGTGCTCCCGTCTCCCATGCCCGCAATATTACGCCGCAAGTTCGCTTGTCCCCGCGCGACAATACGCCCTCAAGAAATGTCTGCTCCGGCTCATGATAGCTTATCGACAGTGCCCGGTCATGTACCAGCGATTTCACCCGTCGTCCCTTCTCTTGAAGTTCGGTGATGGAGTTCTGGCGTTCCCACTGAAACGGTGTGTGTGATTTCGGCACAAAACCTGACACGCTGACACTCACACTTGCTCTCTTTCTGCCCATTGCACGTCCCAGCTTCAACGCACGGTAAGAAAGCTCAGCGATTGCGTCGATGTCGTCGTCTGTTTCCGTCGGAAGTCCCATCATGAAGTACAGCTTCACTCTCTCCCATCCACGCGAAAATATTTCTCGTAAGCAGGTAAGTATCATCTCTTCATTTATGCCCTTGTTGATTACGTCGCGCAGTCTTTGAGTTCCGGCTTCGGGTGCAAAAGTTATTCCTCCGTGTTTCGAGCGCAAACCCTCTAGCTTTTCCGCAAGCCCTATAGAGAAACCGTCCATCCGCAAGCTCGGAAGGCTCAATTTTGCGTGCTTGTTGTTGAGTGCAGGAGAAAGCTCATCAATCAGCTCAACAATCCCGGAATAATCGCACGACGCAAGAGAAAGTAATCCGGCTTCCTCCCAGCCCGTTGAGTTCATGATGTTCATGATGGAGTTTTTCGCCTCACTCAATGGACGTTCACGCACAGGACGGTTTACCATTCCCGCCTGACAGAATCGGCAGCCCCTTCCGCAGCCACGGAATAACTCCACAGCGGCACGGTCATGTACGATGTTCACGCTAGGCACAATCATGGAGTCCAGCGCAAAAAGTTTCCCGCTAATCTGACGGGTAACTGTATCGCCCTCGTGGAAGCATAAAGGCACGTAACAGCCCGGTATTTTCGCGCACTCACTCAATGCGTCGTCCCTGTTTCGGCACTCATCGAGAACGGGCAGTAATGACGGCAGCAACGCTTCAGCTTCACCGACACAGAACACATCAATGAACTCACTCAAAACTTCCGGCGTGTATGCTCCGTAACCACCCGCGATAATTACGGGAGAACTGCTGTCTCTCTGCGAACTCTTCACGGGCAGTCCTGCAAGGTCTATCATCGTGAGTATGTTCGTGTAGCTAGTTTCGTGCGGCAGGGTGAACGCGATAACGTCAAAATCTTTCACGGGTCGTTTCTGTTCTGTCGAGGCCAGAGTGAAATTGTGAGAACGCATCAATGCTTCCATGTCCGGCCATACACAATAAGCGCGGTCAACGAGATAATTTTTTCCCATCGCGTTAATGAAGCCCTCTATTATCTGGAAACCGTAATAACTCATTCCCGTCTCATATTTTCAGCGTCGATTTCTCCCATGAAGTTTTCGGGAAAGGCCGCCACTCACTTCCGCAGTAACGGGAAGGACGAGAAACCTGCGATAATAATTTCCGTTCAGGATTGCTGAACTCTTCAAAGTCTGTCATCATGAGAATAATTGACCGGGCAGAATTTTTTTCTCTTTTTCGGGAAATGTCTTATCGAATGCTTCAAACTCTCCCGGATTCTTATCTGCTACAAAATAACATTCCGGCGGTGTGTACTCTCCTGTTATGCCGTCAAGATAACCGGCGGTTAGCTCCCTGCACAGAAAGAATGACGAGTCTGCTCCTTTCGGCAAGTCATGATAGCGTATCCCGAAATTTTTTGCGTAAGTGAAGCCGCTCTTACCGTAGAAATCTATATTGCCCTCAAAGCACAACGCACTGCACCCATACTCCGCCGCTCTCATGATAGAGTAGTCGAGTAATTTTTTCCCGAAACCCATACGCTTATATTCCTGCGCAATGCATATAGGCCCCATCGCCATTATGGGAATTTTTCGCCCGTCGTCAGCGTTGATGTTAGCACGCACAAAAACATTCTGTCCGATGATTACGCCGTCTTTCTCCATGACGAAATCAAGTTCCGGGACAAATGCCGGGTCATTCCTCATGCAGTGAAGGACGTAGTGTTCCATACAGCCCGGACGGTAAACATTCCAGAATGATTCGCGCACGAGATTTTCTACAGTACGGTAATCATTTCTCTCTTCATTGCGGATTAATATAAAAAACACGCTTTGTACTCACTCCCTCAATATATACGCTCGCAACAAGGCCAAGTGCTATGAACGTCGCAAGCAGTGAACTCCCTCCGTAGCTCAAGAACGGAAGAGGCAGTCCCGTAACAGGTGTTAGTCCTATGCTCATGCCCATACTCTCGAACATCTGAAACCATAGCCATGAAGCTACACCTGACACGAGAATTTTGCACCTTCTGTCGCGGCTGTGTACTCCCGTCAATATTATTCTGAATAACAGTACGGAGAACAGGAATATCAATAACAGGTTGCCGATGAAGCCGAACTCTTCAGAAAAGACGCTGAATATGAAGTCAGTGTGCGGTTCAGGAAGGAATTTCAGCTTGCTTTGTGTGCCCGCCATGAAACCTTTTCCCGACAGCCCGCCGGACCCGACAGCAATCCGCGACTGTATGACGTTGTAGCCCGCCCCCAACGGATCTCTCATCGGGTCAATGAATACCAGTATTCTGTTCTTCTGGTACTCTTTCAGGAAAAACATAATAATTATGGGAATACCAGCAAGGCCAAGCCCGACGAGCGTCCCAAGATACTTGAACGGTGTACCTGCTGAAACTAGCATCCCGAACGAAATCACGAGGTACACGAGCGCGCTCCCTGCGTCCGGCTGAATGAGCACCAACAGAACAGGCAGAGAGATTACGCCCAAGCCCGCCGCAAATGTCTTCAGGTCATACGGAGGGTAACGGCTCAAGAATTTTGACATCATGAGGATAATCGTAACTTTCGCGAACTCTGACGGCTGAAATCTCACACCACCGAAACCAAGCCATGACTGCGCACCGTTGACTTTTGGAGCAAGAAGATCCGTGAGAAGCAGCAATAACAGAGTCAGACCGAAAAGGGGATACGCACCTTCAAGCAGCTTATGATGACCGACGACCATAACGACAAGCATAGCACCGATGCTTACCATGAGCCACGCCGACTGTTTCACAGCGAGGTCAAAGCCCCGTCCTGAAGCTCCTGCCGCCGCACTGTATATGCAGAACACGCCCCACAGTGATAACATCAACGCACAGCCGAGCATTATGCGGTCAGTTGACGCAAGGTCTTCTTTCAGTGAGTCCCACATGTATTGTTACTGCATCTCAATACTGCCGCGCTTTATACGCAATACAGGAATATTTGCTACGAGTGCTACGGCTTTTTCGTCGCGGTCAAGGTCAATTTCTATTTTGTTCGTGTCTATGTCCATGTACTTTGTGAGAACTTCCACTATCTCGTCCCGGAGGCTGTCGAGAAGTTGAGGTGATATGTCTGTCCTGTCATGTATAAGCACTATTCGTAATCTGTCCTTTGCTACCTGGCCGGAAGTTTCTTTACCTCCACCGAAAAATTTTTTCAGGAAATCCATTATTCACCCTTCCTCCTATTACCTCTTCTTTTTGCCGGAGAAAAACTTTTTGATCCTGCTCACTATTCCCCGTGTCGCGTAACTCTCAAGATCCATTAACGGCACATCATGACCCAGTAATCTCTCCGCAATGTTCAAGTATGCGTGCGCGGCTGGTGAGTCAAGTGTCATCGTCATCGGTTCGCCGTTGTTCGTGGAACGTATGACGCTCTCGTCTTCAGGTACAACGCCGATAAGATCTATCGACAGCACATCGAGAATGTCATCTTTCGCGAGCATATCTCCGTCCTGCACCATGTTAGGCCGCAGTCTGTTAATGATGAGCCTTATGGGAGATTTGCCCATACTCTCAAGCATTCCGATTATACGGTCAGCGTCCCTTACGGCGGGGATTTCGGGAGTGGTAACTACGAGTGCTTCATCAGCTCCGGCGGCGGCGTTCTTGAAACCTCCCTCAATACCAGCAGGGCAGTCAAGAAGCACAAAGTCGAAATCGGGCTTGAGTTCCTCGCAAAGTGCTATCATCTGTTCGGGGTTGACGGCATCTTTTGTGCGGGTCTGTGCGGCAGGGAGAAGATAGAGACCCGGCACTCTCTTATCTTTCACGAGGGCGGCGGACATCTTGCAGGTTTTTTCGATTACGTCAATGAAGTTATACACTACTCTGTTTTCGAGTCCCATAATCACATCAAGATTACGGAGACCGACATCTGCATCAACTGCTACGACCTTTTTCCCGAACTTGGCCAGAGCAGCGGCGATATTTGCGGTTGAGGTGGTTTTGCCGACTCCGCCTTTCCCTGAAGTTGTTACTATTACACGTGCTGCCATTTACGATAAAATACCTCCTGTTATTTTTTACGCTGTACTGTGAACATGCTTTTATGTTCGAGGTTGTGAGCTATTATTACACGAGCCGACATTTTACGGCAAAGCCAGGTGAATTTGCTTTTACGTCCCGTCCTGCTGTAGTACATGAAGCTGTCATTATGCTACAAAGCTCTGTCGTTATATTGCGGTGCACCGTGAACATGTTTTTACTTCCCTGCTTGCCATAATGCTCGAAGCTGTTACTACGTTACGATGCTCCGTCATGATTTTTTCTCGATTGCCGCAAAAAATTTATTTTCCCTGATTACCGGCGTTCCGTCCTCTAACGTTATGAGTACGCTTTTACGCCAGCAGCTTGTAGATTTCGCGTCCGCATAGCATAACTTGTTCGAGATACGTACCTGCGGAGTCTCAAAGTGTCCCGCCCAAACAAAGACATCTTCACGCCCGTAGCCCCCCGCATGTACGACACCGAGAAGCCGTCCTGCAACAATCACGCTTCCGCCCGCAACGACTTCTGCGCCGGGATTGAGATGTCCCCAGACGAGTACGTCGCCTTCTGTTTCGATCCGCTGTCCTGACCTCATCGAATTATAGACGACCTTCAAGCCTGCTACATGTTTGCGTTCGGGTTGAGGGGGATCGGGTTTCTTCTCCGGCTGAATTTCTCCGGCAGGTTCACTCGTACAAAGTCCGGCGGCACTGAATAGCTTTATGCTGTCCTCATTGCGTGAGAGCCATGCTGTAACCTTTATGCCCTTCTCCCAAATTACGCTGTTAATCATGTGAAGCACTAATCCATGTGAACACGCACGCCCACCGAAATCCAACGCTATGCCCTGCTCCTCTGAAAGTTTGTACGCGCTCGCAGGTATCCCGGCCAACTCCTTCAGTAAATTTCTCTCCGTGAGGCTCTCCGGCAGAAAAAATTTCATTCCGTAGTGAGTGCGTTCCATTTTCACGTGTGCTTCGGGCTTACGGGTCTTTCTCAATAAGTTAGTGATTTTCATTTTCCGTCATCATGTTTCAAAAAAATTTTTCTTGAGTGTGATTATTATTTTGTGAATGCGTGATTTTTGCAAGTGGCAATTTTTTTCAGATTATCTCAATGTGATAGAAGGTGCGCTAATAACTGTCCGACCATCGGTGCCGCAACACTGCTCCCATGTTTGCCCGCCTCAACAACAGCAACAGCAACATACTTGGGATTTTCAGCAGGAGCATAGCCGGCAAACAGCGCGTGATCGTCCCCGTGAGAGTTCTGCGCCGTCCCGGTCTTGCCCGCAATGCTCACACCGAAACGCCCGGCACGAGATCCCGTTCCCCTGCTGACGACGTAGCCGAGTCCCTTCTGCACTACCGCAAGTTTCTCCGGGGTAAGTCCGATGTCTTCGGGTGTCTTGTAGGCGTTCCTGTTGAAGTGTGGCGTTACCATTTTCCCGCCGTTAGCAATCGCCGCATAAACCCTCGCAATCTGGATCGGTGTCATCAGCATATAGCCCTGACCTATAGAGTAGTTGATTGTGTCGCCTGTTCCCCATGTAGTTTTGAAGCGTCGCATTTTCCACTCTGCACCCGCGATATTTCCGCCGCTCTCACCGGGTAAATCTATCCCGGTCGGTTCTCCCAAGTGAAACTTACGCCCCCACTTTATGAGCTTGTCAATGCCTGCCTTCATTCCGACCTGGTAGAAAAAGACATCGCATGAGTGCTGTAACGCTCCCAAGACATTCAAGCCTCCGTGCCCCGAATGTTTCCAGCACTTGAACGTGTGAGTCGCAAAACGTAATCCGCCCCGGCAGGTGTACATGCTCGATGGAGTTATGACGTTCTCTTCAAGGCACGCTATCGACATGAACGCCTTGAACGTGCTCGCTGGAGGATACACACCGGCTATAGCTCTGTTCAGCATGGGACGGGCAGGGTCATTCATGAGAGCAACCCACTCACGACCGGAAATTCCCCACGCTAACGGGTTGTTGTCGTAAACGGGGCTTGAGGCGAGCGCGATTACTGCTCCTGTGTGAACGTCCATAGCGATTAGTGCTCCCTTGTTGCTGCCTAGAAGCTCAACAGCCATTTTCTGTGCTCCCATGTCGAGAGTAAGGTGTATGTCTTCTCCTTTCACCGCGTTGTTTGCGTCGAGAGTGCGAACTTTGCGGCCTCGTGCGTCAACCTCTAGTGCTTCCTGACCGGGAGAACCGCGCAATATTGCCTCGTAGCTTCTCTCAATCCCGGACTTGCCGATGAGATCCCCGCCCGTGTAGCCGTCTTCAGCCCGTGCTTTGAGTTCCTCTTCGGAGATTTCGCCGACGTAACCCAAAATGTTCGCCGCTGTCGGTCCTGCCGGGTAAGTTCTGCGCCACACACTTAACGGGAATAACTCATGCGGGAACTCGTAATCAGCAACAAGCTCCGCCATCTGTGTCATCGTGAGGTTGGGTACTATCTTCATGACGCGGTACGGGGCGAGTCTCTGCTGCTTTATCGTCTTTTCGAGGTCTGCTACTGTTATGGGTATGCCGTGCCGTTTGAGTATCCTGCTCAAGTGTTCGAGCTTGGCCGGGGTGTTGAGGTCAAGAGGATAGCCCATGATGCAGAACGTAGTATCATTCACCGCAAGAGGGACTCCGTTACGGTCGAAAATTTCTCCCCTAGGTGCGGGAAAACGTATCATCCGTAACCTGTTGTTGTGTGCAAGCCGTATGTATTTGTCGCCCTGGTATATCTGGCAGAAGTACAGCCCGCTGATTAATATCATGATTGATAGTGTCATGCTGTAGAGGAATAATTTTAGTCTGCTGTCTAGTATCTCCATAATTACACCTTGTTACTTCTTACTCTCCGTAAGTAAATGTACATCGTTATCATTATCGCCGGAAGTGAATAAACCTGCTGCATCAAAAAATAATTCCACCCCGCCGCACCTCCCAAAATCAATACAGGCAGCATGGGCGGCACCAACTGCGAAACCTCAAGCAGAACGAACACCAGCAGACTCGATCCCGACGCACGGCCTTGAGGAGGTATCAGTCCCCAAACCTGTATCACCACCAGCACAACAACTACATAGCCAAGCGTGAAGAAACCAGGCACACCGATCCACCGCAAGTCCCAAAGGATCCCACCCGCAAACGCGCTCCATATTGCCCAAAGTGAGTCGTCGCTTCCCTCGTCAACAAACAGCTTGTACACCACCCCAAGCATGAACAGTCCGGGAATCTGCATACCGCCGCCGCTGAAAACCGTCAGAAAATCCTGAATGAGCCATAAGATAACTAACAGCATCAGTAATTCACCGTGTAAAATCTCGAAAGATCCGCACCGGGATTTATCCTGTACGTTGCATAACCATCCGCACCCGTCGAAATTTCACCCGCTATCTGTCCTATCGGGAGTCCGGGAGGAAGTTGCTCGCCTATCATCGCCGTACTGACCTTCATGCCAGCTCTTACAGCCCTGCTTACGGGGATATACTTCATGAGCACTGTACCGTTCCCGTCGCCCGCAACTACGCCGAGTTCGCGAGTCTCCTCAATCACCGCCGGAATCATGAAGCTCGATGACGTTATCAGTTCAGCCCATGATGACATCAATGACACGTTGCTGACACGCCCGATTAAGTACCCGTTGTAGAACACAGGAAGCCCCTGCGTGATTTTGTCCTGTTCGCCGCGGTCTATGCGTATCTCACTCCACCACGACATAGGCGCACGGAGAGTAACTCTTGCTGTCCTAACCTCATCTTGTGATGCAACGTAGACATTTCCGCTGGTGATTTTCGCGAGGTCAAGACGGAGTTTTGCGTTTTCGTTGCGGAGGCGGGTAACTTCTTCGTTCAGTGAGTTCTTGTCGCGCGACCATGAACGCCAGCCCAAATACATTTCACGCATGACTACAGCTGGGTATTCAGGGATTGAGAGTATTGCGCCCCAGATGTCTACGATGCTTTTCTGAATGCCGAGACCCGAACTTACGCCCAAGAGAAACAAAGCGAGTATTAACGCCGTAAGTCCGTGTATCCATTCGCGCGTTGTGTTGCGTGTGTTGTCCATTAACGTGAACCGCGTTCAACCGACACAAGAACCCGGCGCATTGCTCCGAGATTATCGAGTATCTTTCCGACACCAAGTGCCACAGAATACAGCGGCTGTTCGGCAACTATGACGGGAGTATTTATCGCGCGTGATAACCTCTCACTGAAACCACGCATCAACGCAACTCCTCCCGTTAAGATTATGCCCCTGTCGACTACATCTTTTGCGAGTTCGGGCGGCATTTTTTCGAGGGCAACCTTCACCATGTCTTCTATTCCAGTGAATATAGGCTCCATTGCCTCGCGTACTTCTATGGATGACACTTTGTCGCTTTTCGGGAGTCCGTCCGACAAGTCCCGGCCTTTTACGTTCATTTCGAGTTCCTCATCAAGCGGAAGAGCAGAGCCGATTGTGTTCTTGACTTCTTCTGCTGTGGTGTCGCCGATGAGCAGCGCATAACGTGAACGCACCATAGCAACGATAGCATTATCCATCATCTTCCCTGCTGTACGTAAAGAACTCGTTACGACGATGCCGCCTAGTGATATTACGCTGACTTCACTTGTCCCGCCGCCTATATCTATGACCATGCACCCGCTGGGCTTGTCTATGGGAAGTCCGACACCTAGTGCCGCACTTATTGGTTCCTCAACGATATATGCCTCGCTTGCTCCTGCTCCTAGTGTTGCGTCGATTACGGCTTTGCGTTCCACTTCTGTAACTTCTGCAGGGATTGAGATTACGACTCTAGGGTGTACCATGAATGTATTTCCCGAATTTACGCGCCTCAAACAGTGCTTTATGAGTTCCTGAGTCATGTCGAAATTCGCAATCACTCCGCCTTCAAGCGGCCATATCGCCTCAATACCAGCCGGAACTTTTCCCGACATTGCTTTTGCGTCCCGACCGACAGCAATAACTTCAAGCCCTTCACCGCGAGGGAGCTTCTTTACTGCAACGGCTGACGGTTCACTTAACACTATGCCTTTGTCCTTAACGTACACGACGATATTCGACGAGCCTAAATCAATGCCGACATCCATTCCTAATTTGCCCGATATGTATTTGAACATTCTGTGTGAGTCCTCTCTCTATCTTGGCCAGTATGGGTTGAGTTCGCGCTCTTCACCGATTGACGTATCCGGCCCGTGTCCAGGCATAACATGAAGTCCGTCCTGCAATGTGTCAAGCCGCCGTAGTGATGCTTCAAGTTTCAGGTCATCGCCGCCCTCCAAGTCAGTACGTCCGACACTCTGCGCGAAAAGTGTATCGCCCGAAACTAATACTTTATGCCCGTCCTTGTCCGTTATCATGTAGCAAACGCTGCCTTCTGTGTGTCCGGGAGTCTCCATTACCTTTATGCTGTAGCCGGGAAAATCTATCACTCTTCCCTCGCTGACCTCGTGAAAATCATTCAGCCCCTCACAATGAACGCCAAGCAACGACTGAAGCTGCCCCGACGGTTTACGGAGCATGTGCGCATCTTTTTCGCCGATGTATATATTGTTTCCGACAAAAGGCACAAGCTCATGAATGCCCGCAATGTGATCTATATGGCCGTGAGTGAGGAGTATCATTTTCAGCGTGAGATTGTGAGCGTCGAGAAACTCTCTGACCTCGTGAGTGTCCCCGCCCGGATCAATGAAGAAGGCTTCATGCGTGTCATCGTCCCAAAACAAATAACCGTTAGTCCATAGTGCTCCCAACGGAAAACGCTTATAGTTCATGTTAATCTTTGTCCTTTCTGTTACTCTCTGTTATGCGTCAATTATGAAGGTCAATGGGCCGTCGTTGATGATTTCTACTTCCATGTTCGCGCCGAACTCACCGCATGATACCTTGTGAAGTCCCATGCTCTGCACTTTCGACACAAAGTAATCGTAGAGCTTCTCGGCCTCATCAGGTTTTGCGGCATCAGTGAAGCTGGGTCGTCGTCCCTTTGCGCACGAGGCGTACAATGAGAACTGCGAAACTAATAACACATCACCGCCGATGTCCTGCAGTGAGAGATTAATTTTTCCGTCGTCGTCCTCAAATATACGCAAGCCCGACATTTTTTCCGCGAGCCAGTCAGCTTTTTTTGTGTCGTCATTGTGAGTTACGCCGATAAAGACGCACATACCCTGCCCGATTTCGCGCCGTTCTTTTCCCTCTATAGTAACTGCCGCACGCTTTACTCTCTGTATCAGAAGCCTCATAACTTGTTACCCCCTTGTTACCTCAATAATTCCGCGTATCTCATTCAGTCTTGCCATGACAGAATACAGGTGCTCAAGATTTTTCACGCGCAATTCTATTTTCATACGCATTAAACTATTTCCCGCCATTGTAGCCTTAATGCCGACTATCGAGCTTCCCTCAAGGCCAAGTGCACGGGTTGCGTCCGACAATAATTCTTCGCGGTCTACTCCCTCAACTTTGAGGCGTGCCGTGTAGAGTTTCGCTTTTCGGGGAGGACTGACGCTCTCTGTGTCCTGTGATGCCCACGAGACATTCACTATTCTGTCGTCCTTTCTGCTTTTCACGCTCTTACAGTCGGCGCGGTGTATCGTTATTCCTCTTCTCACCGACGAATAGCCGATAATCTCATCACCAGGTACGGGGTCGCAGCAGCTTGCGAGAGTTACGCTGACTCCACCTTCACCCTCAACGAGAATATCCGACTTGTTGTCCTTTTTCTGTGCGGGAGGTTCAGGGGTGATTTCTACGGGTGCTGTCTGCTGTGCTCCTGAATGATGCTGCAAATATGCGAGTGAAAGTTTCTGTGCGGCTTCTCCCGGCCCTATTGACCCCGACCCGACTGCTATTAGCTGTTCGTCTATGTTGTTGAAGTCCGCCCGTGTTACGTCGTTCAAGCCCCGGCGTTTGAGTTCGCGCTCTATGAGTTTCCAGCCGCGTTCAAGTTTCTCGTCGCGTTCGTCCTTCTCTGCCTGCTTGAAGTAGCTCCGTATTTTGCTTCTCGTCTTGGCCGAACTCACTATCTTGAGCCAGTCCTTTGAGGGGGAGCCGTTCGGTGATGTCAGTATGCGAACTATATCGCCGTTGTGAAGCTGTGTGTTGAGCGGGACAATTCGTCCATTAATCTGTGCACCGACGCAGTGATTTCCGACTTCAGTATGTACAGCATAAGCAAAATCCAGCGTCGTAGATCCGTTCGGGAGTATCATGGGTTTCCCGTCGGGCGTGAAAACATAAAGCTCACTCGTCAGCAATATATCACTCTTCAGAACGTCCATGAACTCTTTGCTGTCCCCGTCCTGCCCGGCCTCTAATGCTTGACGTACCCACATCAATTTTGCGTCGAGTCCCTTGATGAGCTTTCTGCTTCCTCCGGCCTTGTACACCCAGTGAGCCGCTATTCCGTATTCCGCAAAGTGATTCATCTCGTATGTACGTATCTGCACTTCAAGAGGAACACCGAATGCCATTACTGTTGTGTGCAATGACTGGTACATGTTGCTTTTCGGGGTTGCTATGTAGTCGTCGAACTGTCCGGGAACAGGCACCCATAACGAATGCACGATACCAAGCACAGAATAACACGTCGTAACATCAGACACCAGAACACGCACCGCAAGAATATCATACAGCTCATCAAAGGAAATTTTCTTTCTCTGCATCTTCTCGTAAATGCTGTAATAGTGCTTTGAACGTCCCTTAATCCTGCACGGTATATTTTCTCTCTGCAGTCTGTCCTCAAGAATTGCGCGCGCCTTCTCGATGACTTCCTCCATTTTGGGCATACGCTTCTTCACACGACGCTTAACTTCCGCATATATATCCGGCTGCAAGTACATGAACGAAAGATCCTCAAGCTCCCTCTTCATGTGATATATGCCGAGTCGGTGCGCAAGAGGTGCGTAAATCTCCATAGTCTCACGGGCTATACGTTCCTGCTTTTCCGGCTTCATGACATCAAGAGTCCTCATGTTGTGCAGACGGTCAGCAAGTTTTATCAGTACCACCCGAATATCACGAGCCATAACGATAAACATACGCCGCAAATTTTCACTCGTAAGATCCTCGCGGGACATGAACTCTTTTACGTCATCATGCGCTAATTTCGTTACGCCCTTCACGAGAGTCTCAACGTCAGCACCGAATTTTTCTGTGAGTTCCTCGCTTGTTACATCAGTATCTTCAAGAGTGTCATGGAGAAGTGCCGCCTCAAGTGTCGACATATCAAGCCGCATATCCGCCAGAATCAACGCCGCACTCAAAGTGTGAACTATATACGGATCTCCTGACTTGCGTAACTGATCCTTGTGGGCAATCGCAGAGAACACGAACGCTTCACCGAGTCTGTTCATTTGTTCGGGAGTGAGTGAGAGCATAGCCTTAGCCCATAACTCCTGCCATACAGAACGCACGCACTCCTTCTGGGATTTTTCGGGGATTTTCGCAAAGAACTCATCACGCAAAGCATACATATCATGCAGATAGCTCGACGAATTATCTATTGAAGGTACACTGTTAATTATTGACGAAAAAGTTTCACCGCCTGTTTCAAGAGTTTCAAGGGCATCGGGCAAACTAAACGCCTCCTTCCGTAACGGCGCAATCAAGTATGAACTGTAATTGCTCCTCATTCCTCCAGTAATCCAGCCGCGGGTGATATACCCAACCTTTTACGCGCCCAATCATATCTACTACGTCGCTTGCGGGAGTGTTGAACGCTAACAGCCTCGCATTGTTGACGCGGATATAGCTGTGCCGTCCTTCCTTGCCCATAGGGTTGATTTCTGCGTTGATGCTGTTCATATCGATGTAGAATTTCGGCGACGGGTTGTTGTTCCCGAAAGGCCCGAGAGCAGACACCGCGCGCCAGTCCGAAATGGATATGTCCGACGGAGATATGCTGATGACGGGCGTAACACCTTCGGGCTTTATCTCTATGTCCGTGAGCATTCGTTCAAGTTCCGAGCAGACTTCCGGCCAGTTCTCGACGAGCACGGAGAAACCAGCAGCGTATTTGTGCCCGCCCCACGCGTCGAGCTTTCCGGCAATCTCACGAAGGACACCGACAGCATCTCCGCCTTCAGGGACTCGCAATGTTCCACGAACTACTTTGCTTCCGACGGGAGCGGCAAGTGCAAATTCTGCTTGCTACTCCGCTCAACACTCCTATAGGCCAAGTGCCATTGTAGAGAACGTTATTCGTGATTGTCCCCGTCAAAATTCCGTCGTCTATCTCGTGCGCAATATTCTCTGTGAGTGTCTGACGCTTGCGGTTAATCCTCATGAGGTCGTTCACGCACGCATACACCGAGTCATTGCTTCCTGTTCCGAGCAACGCCCGGACTCCTGTGTCAGCCGTAGCGATTCTTCCGGGTGCATTGAGGCAGGGAATGACGCGCATAGAGAGATGTTCTTCCGACAACTGCGACTTGTTGATGCCGAGACAGTCGAACAACGCACTTAATCCCCGGCGCGGGTTGCTTCTCATTAAGTTCATTCCGTAGCGCACAAGTGAACGGTTGAGGTTGTGAAGGGGCATACAGTCAGCGATGGTTGCGAGTGCTACGAGGTCGACTTCATACTGAAGGAATTTCCGGGAAACAATATTTTCTTTCCACGCCCAGCACCATAACACAGCAGTAGCGCAAATTTTCTGCAGGTCGCCGGCTTCCATGTTGATGCAGGGATTTACGATTGTAGGTATAGTTACGGGAGCAGAAACAGAATGATGATCGAACACAAAAATATTTATTCCTGCCGTGCGTAACTTTTCGAGCATTTCAGAGTCATTTGTTCCGCAGTCTACAACTATGAGAGTGTTGCACCCAGATGCGGCAATGTGTTCAAGAACTCCCGCATTCAGCCCGTAGCCGTGAACGTCCCTTCGCGGAATGAAGTAGCGTACTTGTGCGGCCTTGTTGCGGAATATCTCCATAGCAAGAACGGTTGATGATATGCCGTCGGTGTCGTAGTCCCCGTACACTAAGACGTTGCCGAATGAACTTTTCGACTCCCATAGTGTTTTTGCTTCTTTGCTTGCCCGGCCAAGTTCGAGGCTCTCCATCTGACGGGAAAAGTCCGGGTGTATCCATTCGCGGAGGGTTTTGAGGTCTTCGCTGCCTTTGAGCATTTCGAGTACTCCTGCGGCAAGTTCGGGACATGACAGCTCACTCGCAAGCTGACGGGTATAGTCGCCGGGGTGATAGATTTTGAGGTCGGACATCAGGCACGTGGGAAGCATGATAATTCTCTCCTTTGTGCGTGTTCTCCTGCTGTGTTATGAAGCATGATAGTTTGTCCCGCTGTTGTAGCCTGCTTGCATCGTGTGAGGCATGTATTCTCCGCGCATTGTACCATGAGTTCATATAGTGTCATGTTCTTTTTCTCCTGCGCAAAAAATATTCCTGAAGCACAGTCAGACATTCACGGCTCATAATTCCCGCCTCAACCCTGCAGATATGATTCAGCCTCGTATCATTGAGAATGTTGTACAGAGTTCCGCCCGCACCCGAACGATAATTTTTCGCACCGTACACCACGCGCGACACTCTAGCATTCACGCAAGCACCCGCACACATCGGACAAGGCTCAAGCGTAACATACAGCGTACACCCGGAGAGATTCCACCGTCCGAGTTTCTCTGCACATGAACGTATCGCGATAATTTCTGCGTGCTCTGTCGGGTCTTGTGCTTTTCGGTCGCTCCCTCGTGAAAGAACTTCTCCGCCGCGAACTATCAATGCTCCGACGGGAACATCACCGCGAGTGAAAGCGTCTCTTGCCTCATCAAGTGCTGCCGTCATGAAATAATTATCATCGCTCATCATCATTCAACACAATCATAAAGTTTTTACTCGTCATAAAAAATCTGTCATCTCCATTTGTATTTCTAGGTAAATTTTGAAAAGTATTATACACGTTGCACAATGTCAGAAAATTTTTTTACGTTCAAAGTGTTATCATAAAGCGCAAAATTTTTTGAGAGGAGAAATTTTTTCATGGCCTATTATTACAACGAACCATCGCACACATTCTCCGAGTACCTTCTTATACCATCGTACTCATCAGAAAATTGCGTGCCCTCGAACGTATCACTACGCACTCCGCTGTGCAAGTTCAGGAAGGGCGAAGAGTCTCCGTTATCGATAAACATACCGTTGATTTCAGCGTGTATGCAGTCGGTTTCTGACGACAACATGGCTATAGCTCTCGCGCGTGAAGGAGGAATAGCGTTCATATACTGTTCACAGCCCATAGAGAAGCAGGCGGAAATGGTTGCGCGGGTCAAACGCTACAAGGCAGGTTTCGTCGCTAACGACTCGGCTATCAGTCCCGAACAGACACTCGCGGACATTCTTGCGCTGAAGGAACAGACCGGGCACACGACCGTAGCAGTAACTCATGACGGGAGCCTGACGGGA
The DNA here is from genome assembly GCA_905233335.1 of uncultured Synergistales bacterium. Lineage (GTDB taxonomy): Bacteria > Synergistota > Synergistia > Synergistales > Aminobacteriaceae > JAFUXM01. The sequence goes on along the minus strand of CAJOED010000020.1, from coordinate 15,277 downwards.
AAACTTTTAGGCATCGTAACGAGCCGTGATTACCGTGTGAGCAGGACGGGACTCGACGAAAAAGTACGGGACTTCATGACACCCATCGACAAAGTAATTTCTGCGCACGACGGATTGAGTTTGAGCGAGGCGAACGACCTCTTATGGGAGCACAAGCTGAACGCATTACCCGTTGTTGATTCGCGCGGGCACATGGTAGCGTTTGTTTTCAGGAAGGACTACGACATGCACAAGGAAAACCCGCTGGAACTCCTCGACAACCAGAAGCGATACATGACGGGAGCGGGCATCAACACGAGGGATTACGCGCAGAGAGTCCCGGCACTTGTTGAGGCGGGAGCTGATGTGTTATGCATTGACAGCTCTGAAGGCTTCACGGAATGCATGGATACGGGAGAATTACGGCGACAGTGTGAAGGTCGGCGGAGGTAATGTAGTCGACGCTGACGGTTTCAGGTTTCTTGCGGAGGCGGGAGCTGACTTCGTGAAGATAGGTATCGGGGGCGGGTCAATCTGTATCACCCGTGAGGCAAAAGGCATAGGGCGCGGACAGGCTACGGCGGTTATTGAGGTGGCGAAGGCACGCGATGAGTATTTTGCGGAGACGGGAATATACATACCGATATGTTCAGACGGCGGCATCGTGATGGACTACCATATAACACTTGCGCTTGCTATGGGTGCGGATTTCTGTATGCTTGGCCGGTACTTTGCACGTTTCGACGAGAGTCCGACGAATAAAGTAATGGTGAACGGGAACTACGTCAAAGAGTACTGGGGCGAGGGATCTTCACGCGCTAGGAACTGGCAGAGGTACGACAGCGGCGACTCATCACAGGCGAAACTCTCATTCGAGGAGGGAGTCGACAGCTACGTGCCGTATGCAGGAAGTCTTCGCGATAACGTTACGGAAACATTGAGCAAGATAAAGTCTACGTTCTGTAACTGCGGGGCGTTGAACTTGTGCGAACTCCGTGAAAAAGCAAAATTGACGCTCGTATCACCTGTTACACTTATGGAGGGCGGAGCGCATGATGTCATAATGAAGGAAGCTGTGAGACGCGCGAAATGATGATAATGACTTCCCCCTGTTGTGAATGATAAGGCAGGGGGATATAATTTTTAGCAGTATTATTAGTGCTGTGCATGGTGCTCGGTATGTCGTCGGTATCAATGGCAGCAAAAAAGAAAGCAGCAAAGAAAAAGTCAGCCCCTGCTGGTGATGCAGTAGCGCGAATCCTGAAACGCCCTCAAAACGTACAAGAAAAATTATGTTATTGTTATAACGCTGACAGATGATAACTATCTGATGTTCGACATGGTTTCAGCAAGAGACGGGAAGAGCAAAGAGAGAGTATCTTTACTGCTGGATAATACCGCGCCTCTTTGGAACAAAATGAAGACGGGCTGTCTCTTGGAATACAATATTACGTCATTGCACTTCATAGACAAAAACGGCAGGTATCAATATACGGTTGACGGGGATTTTGCAGACTATATGAGCATATTTGATTTCTTCGTAAAGTATGACATATACGCTGATGATACTGGCGACAAAATACCGTACATAATGCAGTACTACGAGACCGGCGTATAAATTATTTTCCCCCCGTGCTGTGAGGGGAATTTTTTTTTACGCAAACGCCTTCTTCAGAGCTTCAAGCCCTTCACGAGCACGAGTCAGACTCACGATGCATATTGCGCTCTCTGATGTCGAATTGATTATCTCTATGTTGACGTTGACGGACGCAAGAGCCTTGAAGATTTTTGCGAGAGTGTGAGCAGAATCTTCCGGGGAGTTCAGCCCGACAGTTATTGCGGCAATCTCCGTAGCAAATGATACTCCCTGCCCGCCGACACGTTCAGAAATCTCACGGCACACAGTAATCATCTCGTCGAGTCTCTCCTTGCGTATCAGGAATGACAGATCCGAACGACCTCCGCGCATTGTGTTCTGTGTAACCATGCTGACACTTGCGGAACGTACAGACAACGCCCCGAAAATTTCTGCTGCTATGCCCGGTACATTCGGAAGTCCGAGAAACACGACATGAACGCACTCATCATTGAAAGTAATATTGCTCATCGAAAAAATAATCTCCTGTTCATAATATGACGCGGTAAATTTTATAACGTGCTGTGCTAAAATAAAAATCATCTTTCAATCCAAATAATATTTCAACTTACAGGGGAGGTAATTTATTGAGCCTCGTATATTTTGCGTTATGGGTCATCTTCAACGGGAGAATTACCCTCGAAATTATCGTTGCCGGTGCGTTAATATCCCTTCTGCTTGATGTGTTCGTGAAAAAAATTTTCCGCCTCAATCTTACCGCCGCCACTTTATGGAAATTCATGAAGCTCCTTCCTGACGCTGTGTTTTACGTTATCGTCCTGCTCATCGAAATAGTACGTGCAAATTTCGCGATTACCAGGCTGGTGATTGCCCCCGATATTCAGGTCGAGCCGTGCCTCGTGAAGTTCAACACGCCCCTGAAGACCAATGCTGCCCGTGCCGCCCTCGCGAACTCCATAACACTCACGCCGGGAACTATTACGGTGTCGCTTGAAGGGAACGAGTTACTTGTGCACGCACTGAACAGGGACATAGCAGACGGCTTGGAGGGGAGTATCTTTGAGCGTCTGTTGTCGAGAATGGAGAGAAAAGCGAATGTTTGATGTTATGACTGTGAGAAATTTTCTGCTTATCGGGTGTGCGGTGTTCTTATCGGCGACGATATTTTTGTGTCTCATGAGAGCTGCTTTAGGCCCGCGATTTTCCGACAGAGTAATAGCCGCTAACATAATCGGGACAAAAATAATTTTGCTTATTGCTGTTCTGTCGCTGATTATCGGCCAGAGCTACCTCGTTGATGTCTGTCTGATTTATGCGGTGATTAACTTTTTGTCGGTGGTAGTTCTTGCGCGTTCGGTCATCGAGAAGAAGGAGGGCGAATGATGATACGTGTAATTATTGCCGGTGTTCTTATGCTGGGCGGGCTGTTCGTGCTGTCAGTTGCTACGGTCGGTATATTCAGGTTCTCTACGATGCTGAACAGGATTCACGTTGCGGCCAAGTGCGACACTCTAGGGGCACTGCTCATGCTGTCGGGGTTAATGGTGCTGTCAGGGTGGAATGTGTTTTCGCTGAAACTTGCGCTGGTGATTGTGTTCATGTGGCTGTGCAATCCTGCGGCGAGTCATCTCGTGGCTCGTGCGGAAGTCGAAACGAATCCGGCTCTCGAACAGATATGCGATTTTGTCGACCTCACGAAGGAGAATAATCATGATAGTAATTGAGTGGCTGCTGCTAATTTTCCTGATTGTGTGTGCTGTTGCGGTGTCAATCTCGAAAAACCTCCTGAACTCCGTAATAATCTTCATGAGTTACAGCCTCGTGATGGCAGTAATATGGGTGCTTCTGCGTTCTCCTGACCTGGCGATAACTGAAGCGGCAGTCGGTGCAGGGGTTACGAGCGTGCTGTTCTTTCTTGCGTTGAGGAAGATAGGCCAGCTTGGACATAAAGACGATGAAAAATCTGAATAAATTTTAGGAGGTTATCATGATGAACAAAAAGGTTATAGTTTTACTGACCTGCGTTATGTCTGCTGTACTAGTACTGTGTTCTGTTCCGTCGTTTGCTAGAGGCGGTGATGTACGTGCTCGTATACACGAACGTATGCGTAAAAGGGCAGAAGAAAGAGCAAACGGCACTGGTAAAAGCGCGAACAAAAATCGTAATACCTACAATGATAGCTATTCTGATGATTACTCCGATGAACAGCACAAAGAAACGGAAATCAGATGCTCAAGGTGCAGCGGCTCAGGAAAAGTCAGGTGCAGTGCTTGCGACGGCAAGGGCGGTAGATACGAATATGGCTCTGTCCCAAACTATAGCGGGCGCAGTTCCACTACAACCCAAACTTGGCACTCATGTTCAAAATGTTATGGGAACGGCAAAGTGGACTGTTCGGACTGCGGAGGTAGAGGGTATATACAGCAACGTATATGGTAATGCCCTATGAACCTTCCACACGAAAGGAGCAATACACACTTGAACGAGGAACTCAAAAACATATGGCGTGCTTTCTTCAACTGGGTAATGGGCAACGGCCCCCGTCCCGAAAATGAGGTCATACCACCCGAACCGCCCCCGGATCTGCCGTTCACACAGAAGCCGCACGACAAATACACGCGCTTCCACGAGGCAACACTCAAGGAACGCTACAACCAGTGGCTCGAAATTCACGGGCTTCACATATTCGCGATACTCTACACCGGCTTGAGCGTGCTCACGTGCATAGTGATAGTGTCATTACTGCTGGCAACAGTCGCTGAACTTCCCCCCTTCGGACACGAACGCAACCCCGCAAACAACGAGGTAATTCGCCGCTACGTCGAACACGGAGGACACGAGACAGGAGCACAGAACATCGTAGCCGGACTCATTCTCGATTACCGCGCATTCGACACGTTCGGGGAGTCCGCAGTACTCTTCACAGCCGCTGTGAGTGTATTGATGCTGCTGGGAGCTTCACGCCGCAACAAAACAGATACTCACTCCCTGCCGTCCTCAAACGCAATGGATGCATACAGCATTCACGCACCCCCGATGAGGCATCACACTTTCAGGAAGGACGACGTAATCCTGCGCGCTGTAGCTTCTCTCTCCATTCCCGTAATACTCATGATGGGCTGTGTAGTCGTCATCAACGGACACTTGTCGCCCGGCGGAGGATTTTCGGGAGGCGCGATATTGAGCACCGCACTGATACTTTGTGCGAACGCATACGGCTTTGAACGAGTACACGAATTTTTCAACGAACGCACATTCATAGTTTCGAGTTCTACGGCACTGATGATTTACGCTCTCTCAAAGGGATATTCATTCTTCACAGGCGCAAATCACATTCATTCAGTCATACCCAAAGGCACAATCGGAAATATTTTGAGCGGAGGACTGATACTCCCTCTGAATATATGCGTGGGACTGATAGTTGCCGGGACTCTCTACGGGTTTTATGCGTTATTCAGTGAGGGGGATATGTAGCAATGCTCGAAAAATTATTGTTGAACCACTATGAAGCTGCTGCAGTAATTCTTTCAGGTATAGGGCTGACGAACTTATTATTACAGCGCAACCTCATCAAGAAAATCATCGGCCTTAATATTATGGATACAGCAGTGTATTTATTTCTTGCGGCAAAAGGTTATGTAGAAGGCAGAGCTGCTCCCATACTCATTGAGAACGGTTCGGGAGGGTGGCTCACGTCTTCCGCACTGTACGTTAATCCTGTTCCGGCAGGGCTGGTGCTCACGGGTATAGTCGTAAGTGTCAGTGTTACGGCATTTGCTCTTGCGTTGACCCTGAAACTTTACGAGAGCTACGGGACTCTGAACATCGACGAGGCACTCCTGAAGATGACGGAAGAGCAGGAACAGCTTGAAGCCGTAATTGAGGAAGCAGACGAGGAAGTATTATCATGATAAACATGTTCGCATACAATATCCCGTTCGCAAGTATCTTCATTATGATGGTTGCGGCGATAGTTACTCCCCTGCTCCCGAAACGTTCACGTATACCCGAAAAGTTATCGTGTTACGCTATAGCCCTTGTTGCTGTACTGTCGGCGTATCTGCTCTATGCTCTGACGTATCCCGGCCAGAGTTTGAGCTTCAACTTCCCGATGGGACATTTCCCGGCTCCCTGGGGGAATGAGTTACGCGCGGGGCCTCTTGAGGCTGTATTGTCGCTGGTGTTCTGTGTGGCTATGCTGCTGTCCCTCACCGGCAACTTCTCATCAACAGCAGAAGATATAGCTCCGGGAAGGCGGCAGATTTTCTGTGTCCTCGTGAACTTGCTGACTGCCTCACTGTTAGCGTTGACTTACACGAACGACTTATTCACCGCGTACGTATTCATTGAGATCAACACGATAGCCGCGTGTGCAATCGTAGCCGTGAAGGAAGGAGCAGAAACAGCACGTGCCGCATTGCGTTATCTCGTTATGTCGCTTGTTGGTTCGGGACTGGTGATGATTGCTATATGCCTCCTGTACGACCTCACCGGGCACTTGTTGATGCAGAACATGCACGGGGCAATTCTCGTTCTCGTAACGACAAAAAGCTACATGATACCCCTCACAGTATCGCTTGCCCTGATCACTGCCGGACTTGCCATAAAGAGCGCATTATACCCTTTTGCGTCGTGGCTTCCTGATGCGCATGGGACATCAACGAACGCATCGAGCGCAATACTTTCCGGGCTTGTTCTGAAGGGGCATATCTTCACCATCATCAAGATATTCTACCGTGTGTTCGGGCTTGATGTTATTCACATGTTACGAATGGACACAGCAATATTCATTCTCGGCCTTGTCGCTATGATTATGGGATCCGTTCATGCACTCCGTCAAAACAACGTGAAGCGAATGATAGCGTGGTCGAGTGTTGCTCAGGTGGGCTATATATTTCTTGGTGTCGGACTGAACACAACAGCAGGAATAGCCGCCGCGTGTCTTCATATTATCGTTCATGCGTGCGTAAAGCCTATGCTGTTCACAGCCGCCGGAGGTTTGAGCAATGCTGCCGGACACAAGAAGGGACTTCATGCTCTCATGGGCACGTTCTACGTAAACACGTGGGCGGGACTTGGCCTGATTGCGGGAGCGTGTTCGATGATGGGTATTCCGGGCTTTGCTGGTTTTGCGTCGAAATTGAGCCTGACTCTTGCGTCGTTCGACAGTTCGGTGGTGGTATGGGCACTTGCGGCACTGGCTACAAGTTCGGTGTTGAATGCGCTGTATTACGTCCCTGCTGTAATCGTAATCATGACACATCACAAGGACGCTCACAAAAATTTCACTGCACCGAAACCGACGAAACTCTATAAATTCTCGATGTTCATATTTCTCACGCTGAATTTCTATTTAGGGCTGTTCTGTGTTCCGTTATTGAGGCTGATAACACGGGGGGTGAACGTACTATGAATAACATTCTGACACTTGCGCCGGTACTGTTTCCGATAATTACGGGTTTTGCGTTATTTTCGCGGCCTATATTCGAGGACAGGCATATATACGTCGGAGTTATGACGTTCGCGACATCAATCATAACATTTTGTGCGGCGTTCATGACGAGCGGAGAATTAATCACGTTATGGAGGGTTACTGACTCGCTCTCTATAGCGTTCCGGCTTGATTACCCTGCTAGGGCTTTTTCGTGTCTTGTTGCGTTCATATGGCCGTTAGTTACGCTGTATGCGTTCGAGTATCTGCGTCGTCGTCCTCCTGTTGACAGATTTTACGCGTTCTTCATGTCGACGTTCGGAATATTAATCGGTGTTGCGTGTGCGGCGAACCTTCTCACGTTATACCTGTTCTACGAGCTTATGACGTTTATGACTCTTCCGCTTGTTATGCACGAACAGAAGAGAGAGTCCATCCGTGCGACTGTGTCATACCTTCTGTATTCTCTTACTGGTGCGGCGTTGGCTTTGGGAGGATTCTTCTTCTTTCAGGTTTACGGTGTATCAATGGACTTCACGCCCGGTGGAGTTCTCGACATAGCGAAAATCACCGCAGGACACAACGAGAGCATGATACTCACAGTAACATTCTTAACGCTCGTGGGCTTCGGGGCAAAGGCAGGAATAGTTCCTCTTCATGCGTGGCTGCCGACCGCACACCCTCAGGCACCGACTCCGGCGAGTGCTGTACTTTCGGGACTGATCACTAAGGCGGGAGTTATCGCGATGTTCCGTGTAGTGTATTACGTAGTGGGTGCAGAATTTCTGCGCGGGACGTGGGTGCAGTATGCGGTTTTGGGAATGGCAGCATTGACGATATTCACCGGCTCAATGATGGCGTACATCGAAAAGCACTTCAAGAAGCGCATAGCGTGGTCGAGTGTGAGTCAGGTGTCGTATGTAGTGTTCGCTATGATGCTGCTGAACGCTGACGGCATCAACGGAGCAGTGTTGCAGATTGCGGCTCATGCTATGTCGAAGAGCTGTCTGTTCTTGAGTGCGGGCGTAGTAATCTACTGTACATTGCGTGGAGCGAACTATCACTATGTCGATCAGATTCGCGGTGTCGGTAAGGAATTACCCATAACGATGACATGTTTTGCGCTTGCGTCTTTGTCGTTAATCGGGCTTCCTGTTACGGGAGGTTTTGCGGCCAAGTGGTATATGGCTTCAGGTGCGCTTGAGCTTGGCCGGGTCGGAGTGTTCGGTGTTGTTGTTCTGATGATTAGTGCGCTTCTGACTGCGGGATATTTGCTGCCGATAGTTACGGATGCTTTCTTTCCCGGAGAAGATTACGACTATGAACATGTTGTGCCGTTCAAGCTGCCGCTGAATATGAAACTGCCGTTGCTGCTGTTGAGTGCGGGAGCTGTAGCGGTCGGGTTGTTTGCGGGAGTGCTGGTGAATTTTGCGGGAGGAAAGATTATTTCTGTCCTGCTGTAGTGTATGCCCCCTGTTGTTATGGCAGGGGGGTTTGTATCTCACGTAATATTCTCACAGTATGCTCAAAGCCTGTTTCAGCGTCAAAAATATTTTTCCACCCGAGAGACTCAATTTCTGCACCGTCAACAGAAGAGTTATTCATGGGATTGAAGGTTTTGCGCTCACTCTCCAAAGCACCCTCACGAATTAACTTCACTCCTCCGAACTTTGCGAGCATTTCTGACATTTCACGGATATTCATGATTTCGCCGGGAATGTTATAGGCGTGAGAGTTTTCGCCCCGCAGCAGAACTTTGAGGATTGCCCCTGCACAGTCAAGACAATAGCACCAGCTCCGAAGCTGCAAACCGTCGCTCTTCATGATGATGTTTTCACCCCGCGCGGCATTGTACGCAAAAGCAGACGACACTCTGTTATCACGTTCTGACGCTGTCGGGCCGTAAATGTGTCCCGGCCTCACGATGACGACATCAGCTCCGTATTCAGCAGCATAACTCACGCATAAAGTTTCAGCGGCACGTTTGCTTACGGGGTAACAGCTTCGTGGGTTGAGCAGGTCAACATAGCCGTAATCGTTTTCAGTGAATGGCTGTGAATTGTTCTCTGCATTCAGCAGCATAACTCACGCATAAAGTTTCAGCGGCACGTTTGCTTACGGGGTAACAGCTTCGTGGGTTGAGCATATTAGCGAGCATGGTCTCTACAGGTTCGGCGGACATTGAAGCAGGTGTTGCGTTGCTGGCTCCGTGAATGATGTAGTCGGCGTGAAAGTCTCCCACCCTATCGCGTGAAGCATCGTAATTCATGAACGAGAAATATTTTTTCCCGCTGAATTTCCCGAAACGTTCGCGTAATCTTTCGGGGCTTCTTCCTGCTGCGGTTATGTGTACGGGTGCGGCTGTATGTGTTTCGTTGTAGCGTATGAGTATGTCAACAACAGCGGAACATATAAGCCCGTTTGCGCCGGTAATCATGATGGATTTTCCCGAAAGCGTATCAAGTTCAGGGAGTGAGTGTATGATTTTGTCGATGTCGGACAGCCATAAATTATTAGTGCTCAACTTTTCAGCCATGAAGATCTCTCCGTTCTCAAAAGTGCCTTGAAAATATCAATGTCATCTACAGTTGTGAGCTTTATGTTTTTCTCACTGCCCGCCGAAAAATATACCTGCCTTCCCATTTCTATCATGAGAGTACATGATGCTACGGAGCTTGTTATTCCTGCTTTGAGGGCTTCTCTGTGAAGTTCGCAGATTTCCCCGATGTGAAAAGCCTGCGGAGTCTGTGTGCGTTTGAGCTTGTCGCGGGGATAGCTTCCTGTAGATTTTTCGCCGTCGTCTGTCTGCATGATTGCTTCGGCACAGGGAACTACTACGGTAGCGTTGCCGTATTTGCGGGTTACACGTATGCAGTCGGAAATGACTTCAGGTGAAAGCATCGGGCGTATTGCGTCGTGAATGAGCACAATATCATCGGGGGCAAAATGTTTTTCGAGTTCGAATACTCCGTTGCGTATGGACTCCTGCCCTGTGGTGCCGCCGGGGATTATGTATTTGAGCTTGCTGATGTTGAACTGTTTTGCGTACGCTTCAAGCACACGTTCCCAGCCGTCAATACAAACTACAGCGATTGCGTCAATTTCGGGGTGCCGCTCGAATGCTTCAAGTGTGTAGATAATCACGGGACGTTCATAGACTATCAGGAACTGTTTGGGTATGTCCTGATGCATTCTGTTCCCGGATCCGCCTGCAATAACCAGAGCTATATTTGCCATCTCATACATGCACAAAAAAACCGCGAGGGCTTCACAGTCATAACGACCGAAAAACCTTCACGGCACATTCTATTTATCGTATCGCGCAAAATACTTACGGGAGGGGGTACGATATTCTTACAGTACTTCATTGATTGCACTCCTCAAAACTTCTGCGCTCTCACGTAATTTTTTCTGTTCCTCAAAGCTCAATCTTATGGGTATTAAGTCCTCTATTCCGTCCTTGCCGACAATAGCAGGAACACTCAACGCTACATCACTTATCCCGTAAGCACCGTTCATGAGGCTCGACACTGCCAGCACAGATTTTTCGTCGCGTATGACGGCCTCGCAAATTCTCTTCACCGCCATAGCAATTCCGTAATACGTAGCGTGCTTCCTCTTGATGATCTCGTATGCGCTGTTCCTCACGCCGTCTTCAAGTTCACGCATTGCCGAGTCGAAATCCTTATGCCCCCTCATGACACAAAAATCATGAAGCGGAACTCCCGAAATGTTCGTGCTGCTCCATGTGGCAAATTCGCTGTCCCCGTGTTCGCCGATTATGAACGTGTGTACGCTCCGTGTGTCAACAGCAAGATGTTCACCGAGTAAGTACTTCAGGCGTGCGGTGTCGAGGACAGTCCCTGAACCTATTACTCTGTTTGCAGGGAGGCCGCTGTACTTTATCGCTATGTACGTGAGAATGTCGACGGGGTTAGCTACCACTAACATTATGCCCTTGTACTTGCGCTTTGAGATTTCCGGCATGATACCCCTGAAAATTTCTGCGTTCTTCTTCACGAGGTCAAGACGAGTCTCGCCTGGTTTCTGGTTTGCTCCGGCAGTAACTACGATAATTGCCGCGTCTTTGATGTCGTCATAATCTCCGGCGTAAATCTGCATGGGTTTTGCGAGGGGCATACCGTGTCCGATGTCGAGGGCTTCACCTTCTGCGCGTTCGTGGTCAACATCGATTAATACCATTTCGGAGAACAACCCGCTCTGCATGAGGGCGAATGCGCTGGCACTCCCGACAAAACCGCAGCCGACAATAGCTACCTTACGTAAATTTATGCTGCTCAATACTGAAAAACTCCTGCGCTTTCATGAAAAGTTTTTGAGATTATATCACAGCACGTTATTTCATTTCAGCCATGAAGCCCTTTCCGTATTCAGTAACGCCCGGAATATATCAATGTCATCTATTGTAGTGAGCTTGAGATTTTTTTCCGAGCCGTCAGAAAAATATACGTGTTCGCCGAGTTCCTCCATCAGTGAACATGAAGCAAGAGAGTTCGTTATGCCCGCCTCAATCGCACGCCGGTGAAGCCCGCATATGTTCTTGAGATAAAACGCATGAGGTGTCTGCGTCCTCTTGAGGTTCGTATTCGTATAACTGCCTGTTGAAGTGAAACCGTCTGTTGTCGTCATCATTGCTTCAGGGCAGGGGATAGCGGTTATAGCGTTGCCGTTCCTGACTGCTACACGTATGCAGTTCGAGATAATTTCGGGAGATACCATCGGGCGAATACCGTCATGAATCAAAATCATATCGTCAGGAGCAAAATGTTTCTCAAGTTCAAATACGCCGTTCCTGATTGACTCGAATGCAGAACCGCCGCCAGTAATAATATGTTTCAGCTTCCTGATGTTGAACTGTTCCGCATAAGCCTTAAGGACATTTTCCCAGCCCTCAATACATACAGCAGCAATCACGTCAACTTCCGGGTGTTTCTCGAACACTTCAAGCGTGTATGCGATTACCGGCCTGTCATTGACCGTCAAAAACTGCTTGGGTATATTCTGGTGCATTCTTGTTCCTGCGCCGCCTGCCATTATCATTGCCACTACTGCCATAACGAAACCTCCAAGTTTTTGAGATTATATCACAATGTATTTTCTTGCTTCATATTATGACTATGCACACAAAAACCGTGAAATACTCACGGCCATGATGACCGAAAAATTTTCACGGTTATGTTTTCTGCTACAGCCTCATCAAATAGTCCAGGCACGTACGAACACCGAACGCACTCGCGCCCTTCGGGTAAACTCCGAACTCCTTATCGTAGAAGTCAACGCCCGCAATATCGAGATGTGCCCACTTGATGCCTTCTCCGACGAACTCACGCAGGAATTGTGCCGCGAATATTGCCCCGCCGTATCTCTGTCCACAGTTCACGAGGTCGGCAAAAGGTGATTTCAGGGTTTCGGCGATATGTTCGTCCTCAAGTGGCATTCTCCAGAAAGACTCGCCGCGATTTTCGGAAGACGTGAGAATTTCGCCCGCAAGTTTGGCATCGTTGCAGAACAGACCCGCCCGCCATTTGCCCAAAGCTACCGCACAAGCTCCCGTGAGAGTTGCCATGTCGATAATCGCATCGGGTTTCAGCTCACTCGCAACACACAGAGCGTCAGACAGTACGAGACGACCTTCCGCGTCGGTGTTGTTGATCTCTATCGTTTTGCCGTTGCGCGCTGTGATTATGTCGTCGGGACGGAACGCACTCCCTGAAGGCATATTCTCCGCGCAAGTCATGAAGCCGTGTACTTCTACGTTCAGGCCAAGTTCAGCAGCACCCTTCATTATGCCGAGAACGTTGCAGGCTCCTGTTTTGTCTCCCTTCATGGTCAGCATGAAGTTTTCGGGCTTTATGTCGAGGCCGCCGCTGTCGAACGTTATACCCTTTCCCACGAACGCAATTTTTGCCTTTGGGTTTTCGGGTTTGTACGTGAGGTGAATTAACCGGGGTGGAGTCTTTGAGCCGCTTCCGACAGCAAGCAAAGCTCCCATGTTCTCCGCGCGTAATTTCTCCTCGTCCCAAATTTCGCACCCAAGACTATACTTTTCTGCTAACTCTATGGCTTTTTCCGAGAGTGTTTCAGGGTTGATGACACAGCCCGGCTCATTCGCGATGTTACGAGAAAATTTCTGTGCATCGGCGAACTTCATACCCTTCTCGAACTCATCAGGGGCGTAAACGTCCGAATACACGACATCAAGCGCAAAAGGCTCATAGTCATCCTTCTTGGCCTTGTACTTGTCGAAAACATACCCGCACAGACCGCACGCCTCACCGAACGCAAAGCATAACCCTTCATATTCTTTCAGGTGTGAGAGAACGACGAACGCGCTCTTGTTGTGTTCCCTGCCGATTTTGCGAAGCCCGGAAGCCAGCTCTTCACGTATGACGTTCAGGGAGCATTTGTTCTTTTTGCCCAAGCCGACGAGATACAAATTCCCGTCCACCATCGGAACACGCAAAGTACTTCCCTTTTTGCCCCTGAAATCTTTTCGCGAAACGAGAACGGCAACAATTCCCCGTATTCCCTCGTACACTTCCGGGATTGACGAGATATTTTCGCAGTCCTCCTCACGCATAAGAAGAAGCAAGGAGTTCACAGCGGGATTATTTTCCCAGCGGTTAATTTGCATTCACAGCCCTCTTCACAAAGCCGGACTTCAAACACTTGGTGCAGACTTTCACTTTCATGAGTTCTCCGTCGCCAGCATCGATTCTTACTGTCTGAAGGTTGATGTTCCAGCGTCTGCGTGTATGACGGTTTGAATGACTTACGGCATTTCCTGATACGGGGCCTCTCCCGCAGCATTCACAAAATTTAGCCATGATAAAATTTCCTCCGTTTATTACTGAAAAATTATGAATGGTATTATAGCATTAACGCATAATAATAATTTTGCGGACTGTCAATGAGAAGCGTAACATGTCAGCAATAATTTTCATGACGGAGATATTTTATCAACGAGTGCTACACTATATGAAGAGATTAACATCATCAGCTTCAACAACAAAAAATAATTATGAGCATCAAGGAGTGATTTTGTTTGCATAAAATTAATCTTCATGACGGAAATATTTTAGTAACAGGTGCGGCAGGATTTATCGGTTCGGCATTATCACAGCGGCTTATTGATGAGGGCTGTCGGGTTATCGGCATCGACAACATGAACGACTACTACAGCGTCGACCTCAAGAAGCACAGACTCGACAAGCTCACGGCTCACGAAAACTTTTCGTTCGTACTCGGAGACATCAGCGACCGGGAGAAAGTGAACGCCGTCTTCAGCGAGTATGCTCCTGTTGTTGTCGTGAACTTGGCCGCACAAGCCGGAGTGCGTTACTCGATCGTGAACCCTGACGCATACATTACGTCGAACTTGATAGGCTTCTACAACATACTTGAGGCATGCAGACATTCCGACAGCGTGAAGCACCTCGTGTACGCATCATCATCTTCTGTTTACGGCGGCAACACAAAGATACCGTTCTCGACCGACGACAAGACCGACAGTCCCATATCACTTTACGCCGCGACGAAAAAAAGCAATGAACTTCTTGCGCATTCGTACTCTCATCTGTTTGGAGTGCCTTCTACAGGGCTGCGATTCTTCACGGTTTACGGTCCTGCGGGACGGCCTGACATGTCATACTTCAAATTCACTGACACTCTTACAGCAGGAGGGACGATACAGATATTCAATTACGGAAAGTGTGAGCGGGACTTTACGTATGTCGACGACATCATCGAGGGCGTATACCGTGTCATGCAGGGAGCACCCGAAAAAGCCAGCGTCTACAACATCGGCGGCGGTCGTCCCGAAAATCTGCTTGAGTTCATTGATGTGTTGCAGCGTGAACTTGTGCGTGCGGGGCTTCTCCCGGAAGATTACGACTTCGACGCTCACCGTGAACTTGTGCCGTTGCAGCCGGGGGATGTTCCCGTAACGTTTGCGGACTCCTCACAGCTTGAACGTGATTTCGGCTTCACACCGTCGATAAATATTCATGAGGGACTAAGAAAGTTCGTGGAATGGTATGCTGATTTTTACGGAAAGAAGTAATTATGAGGGTAGATTTTCATGTTTGGCATTAAGGACTTCAAAAGCGTATTAGGTCTTGCATTCAGCATAGTACGTGCCTGTAAATACGGAACGAGCATTTCAGACGACGGGCATTATCCGTTATTCTGTTATTTGGCTTCAAAGGACGCAAAAATTTTCAGCACGTTCAAACGCAATCCCATATAC
>CAJOED010000019.1 GCA_905233335.1 uncultured Synergistales bacterium | reverse complement strand
GGGATGTAGGACACAGCCAGGAGGGGTCGCAGGAGGTCGCAAAGTTATTGGAGGGCGGGTACTTCAACGGGCCGAAACCTGTACGACTCCTTCAGCGGTTAATGACGTTAGCGAACCTCAAGAATGACTCGATAGTGCTCGACTTTTTCGCCGGCTCATCGACGACTGCCCACGCAGTAATGTCCCTCAACGCCACCGACAACGGACACCGCAAATTCATCATGATACAGCTTCCCGAACCTACTCCCCCCGACAGTGAAGCCCGCAAGGCCGGGTACTCTACCATCGCTCAAATAGGCCGCGAGAGAATACGCCGTGCAGGAGACCTCATCACCGACAAGACTCACTCTCCCATGTTCGCCGGGGACTACACGCCTGATGTCGGGTTTCGTGTGCTGCGCGTCGACAGCTCGAATTATCGCGGTGTGTTCTTCAGTGCACAGGACTTTTCGCCGGATGTGCTCGATGATTGTGCCGAGAACATCAAGCCGGAACGTTCCGGGCTGGACCTGCTGTTCGGGGAAATCACAGAATACGGTCTGCCGTTGTCCCTGAAGTATCGCGCGGAGAAAGTTTCAGGGTGCACGGTGCATTTTTACGGGGAGGGTGAACTCATTGCGTGCTTTGACCGGGTGAATGTCGATGTCGTGAAGTACATTGCGAAACTACAGCCGAAACGGGCAATGTTCCGGGATTCATGCTTCAAGAACAGCGCGGAGAGAATTAACATGCTTCAATGGCTGAAACATTACGCGCCCGAATGCAGAGTGAATATTTTGTAGCCCGGAAGCCCGGCAAGCTCCCGGACATAACATCACCGTATGAAGTGCGTATACACCGTCTCTTCTATCTCCGGCAAAGGAACTCCCGACGCTTTCCCTGCCTCAATGCACTTCAGCATGTACGCCATATTCTCGCCGAGCGTCCTCATCGTCTGCATCCCCTCGAGATCCTTTCGCACATCGTCGGGCGTGAACCCGTGAACTTGATTCCAGTACTGCGACGACACCACAGGCATGTTTATTATCGTGAAGTACTTGTTGAGACGGTCGAACGCTGCCGTAGCTCCGCCCCTCCTGCATGACACGACACAAGCTCCGGGCTTCCCTTCCCACTTTCCGCCGCTCGAGAAAAACAATCTGTCGAGAAACGCGCATAGACTCCCTGCAGGGCCTCCCCGATAACGAGCGCAGAAAATTCTTCTGTCCGTGCGTTGAGTTCGTTCACGCTGTCATTGAAGACGCACCGTCCTATTCTCGTACAGCCCATGCACGCAGCACAGCCCTGAATCGCTTTCCTGCCGACCCAAAAAATTTCTGTGCCGATGCCGCGCTTCTGCAATGCTCCTGCAACCTCACTTAGTGCCGTGAACGTACAGCCATGTTCATTCGGTGAGCCGTTAATCAATAATACCTTCATGAAAGTGTTACCCCCTGAAAAAATTTTTACGTTTTTATTTTACTCTATCGCAAAAATTCCGGCATTCTTGCGGTATACTATTAAATTATTTTCGTGGAGAGTGATTTATTATGATTGTGGAAGGTATGAAATGCTTACATTAGATAAAGTTTACCATGCTGCTTATGTGTTAAGAGAGTGCGCCCGAAAAACTGACCTCATAGCCGCCCCGAATTTGAGCGAGGATCACAATCTCTTTCTCAAGACAGAAAATTTACAGGTAACAGGGAGCTTCAAGTTACGAGGAGCATACTACAAAATTTCGCAGTTGTCGGACGAGGAAAAAGCAAAAGGCATAGTAGCATGTTCGGCGGGAAATCACGCGCAGGGAGTAGCAATGGCATCAACACGCAAAGGAATATCCTCCACTATATGTATGCCCGACAGCGCACCCGTAATGAAGGTAGAGAGCACCCGTCGTCTCGGCGCAAACATCGAACTCGTGAAGGGAGCATACGATGACGCACACGACCGGGCCGTACAGCTGGTGGAGGAAACCGGCGCAACGTTCATACACCCGTACGACGACGATTACGTTATTGCTGGCCAGGCAACAATCGGACTTGAGATTCTCGATCAGCTTGAGGACGTTGAAGCGGTAATAGTTCCTATAGGGGGCGGCGGATTAATCTCCGGGGTTGCGTTTGCGGTGAAGTCTTTGCGGCCAAGCGTGAAGGTCTACGGAGTTCAGGCGGCAGGAGCGGCGAGCATGTACAACTCGTTCCACGCCCACGAACGGAAAACGTTAGAGAGCGTATCAACATTTGCGGACGGTATTGCGGTCAAGAATCCCGGCGAAAATACGTTCGAGATTATCTCGCGCTACGTTGATGATGTCGTCTGTGTGTCGGAAGATGAGATTGCTGCTGCCATTCTTGCACTCATAGAGAAGCAGAAATTAATCGCTGAAGGTGCAGGGGCTGTTCCTGTTGCGGCGGCAATGTTCCATAAACTTCCCATTGAGGGACGCAAAACTGTATGTGTAGTTTCCGGCGGAAATATCGACGTGAACATACTATCACGGGTAATCACTCGCGGACTCATCATGACCGGTCGCAACATCAATCTCACTATTGAGCTTGTCGACAAACCAGGACAACTTCAGCAGGTCAGCGAAATTATTGCGTCATGCGGGGCAAATGTTGTTTCGGTGTACTACGATCACGGCGATACGAACATGGCTATAACGTCGTGCTTCCTGAAACTTGCGCTCGAAACTAGAGACAATGCACAGATTGAGGATATTCGCAGGGAACTTGGCCGGGCAGGTTTCAGAATAGTAACGGAAAGAGTATAGGAGGGTGATAAAATTGCGAAAGTTTTTTACGGCTGTAGTGTTTTTGTTGTTGTTGAGTTCTGTTAGTTACGCGGACAAATGGGAAACTATGACTTTTACAGAAGATATTAAGGCAGGAATTGAGGCACTGAATGATTATTGCGTCCGGCACAGTTTCACGGCAAAAGATATTTTGTGGGCGAACAATACCAGCGAGGAAAACCTGAAAGCCGGAACAGTGATATATCTTCCTGTAACCCAGCGTGATATGCTCGCGATATGGCAGAACAAGGGAGCATACAGTGATGCTAATCCTCTTAGAGTGAGCAAGGCCGCACAAGTCCAGCCCGTAGAACTTCCTGCACTCAAAGAAAAAACTCCTCCATCAGCACCCAAGAACGAACAGCCTGCAGAAGTCATCGCGCAAACAGTCAAGCCGGAACCTGCTGCTGTAACTCCTGCACCCAAAAAGACACAGCCCGCAAAACTCACCGCGAAACCGGCCAAGCCCGACAAGATACTTGCGGCAAAACCAAAAAAGAAAGCTCCTGAAATCCCAGGCCTTATGGATCCGATAATCATACTTTCACCGAACGGCGACGATACGCACGGGCCTATGAGGCTCATGATTTCGGGGGACAAAGTAGAGGTCGTGAAGCTTCCGCAGAACGCAATACCCCGCAAACCTTCAGTGTCGGACGCAAATAGTGATTTCAGTTTTGTGAGCTACCTTCCTTTCTACAACAACACACCGAAACCCCGCGTGAACAACAGCATATACACCATGAACTTGAACGGCAAAATGTTATGGCCTGTTGACGGAAAAGTGTCATCACCTTTCGGAAAATGGCGCGGAAAACACAGACACGAGGGAATTGATATTCCGATGCCGTCGGGGACTCCCATACGTGCCGCAAAAAGTGGAGTTGTAGCGAGGACGGGCAATAATTCGACAATCGGCTTCAGGGGTTACGGGAATTTTGTCCTGCTGGATCACGGGAACGGCTTACGCTCATTCTATGCGCATTGTCAGAGAGTAGCGGTCATTCCGGGACAGAGAATTATGCAGGGAGAAATTATCGGCTACGTCGGGAGCACGGGACGTTCAACGGGGCCGCATCTGCATTTTGAGATACGAGTGGACAATACGAAAGTGAATCCGATACCATATCTTTCTGGAAACGCACATTTAGCATCGAACAAGTAACGGAAGGAGAAAGAAATACTTGAACTTTCAGGAAATATATTTCAGGCTTCAAAATTTTTGGAGCAGACAAGGATGCATAATCCAACAGCCATATGATATTGAGGTTGGAGCAGGAACAATGAATCCCGCTACTGCCCTGCGTGTACTTGGCCCGGAGCCGTGGAGAGTGGCATACGTCGAGCCTTCCCGCCGCCCTTCTGACGGTCGATACGGCAAAAACCCGAACAGGTTGCAGCACTATTACCAGTATCAGGTCATCATCAAGCCCGCGCCCGCAAACATTCAGGAACTCTACATCAAGAGCCTCGCGAGCTTGGGAATTGAGCCGGACGCACACGACATCAGGTTTGTAGAAGACGACTGGGAGAACCCCTCAACAGGTGCATGGGGTTTGGGCTGGGAAGTATGGCTTGACGGCATGGAGATTACGCAGTTCACGTACTTCCAGCAGCTTGGCGGCATCGACATGGAGAACGTACCGGCAGAACTCACATACGGACTTGAGAGAATAGCAATGTATGTTCAGAAAGTCGACAACGTTTACGATTTACAGTGGGCGGGGAATGTGAATTACGGTGATGTTCACATGCAGAACGAGATAGAACAGTCGCACTATAACTTTGAGATAGCAGATACGGATATGCTGTTTCAGCTGTTCAGCATGTATGAGGCAGAAGCCGGGCGCATTCTCGACAAAGGGTTTGTGCTTCCTGCGTATGATTACGTCCTGAAAAGTTCTCACGCGTTCAACCTCCTCGACGCAAGAAATGCTATCAGCGTAACAGAACGTACCGGGTATATTTCGCGAGTCCGTGCGCTGGCGTGCAGGTGTGCGGAGGCGTATCGCAAACAGAGAGAAGACATGAATTATCCCCTTAGTGAGAAATTCACGAACTCAACGGGAAAATTTTTTGAGGAATAGGGGGTAAATTTTCATGACAATAAAGAACGTATCACGATTTATTCACGGTGCTTTTAGTCCCCTATCAACGGCGGCAAAAAATCTACTGTCCGACATCGGAACAACATCGCGCTTTATCCCGGACGCTTTGAGTTCCTTCTCAACGGGAAATGAATAGGGGGATATGTCAATGACAATAAAGAACGTACTACTTGAAATAGGCACTGAAGAGATACCTTCACGATTCATAGCGGGCGCATTGAGTTCACTGAAGAACAACGCAGAACAGGCATTCGCTGACAGCCGCATAGAGTTCCGCGACACGAAAACTTACGCGACACCCCGACGGCTTGTGCTGATAGTTCACGGTGTCAGTGATGAGCAGAGCGCACTCGTTGAGATGCTGAAAGGTCCTCCCCTCAAAACAGCTTACGACGACAACGGAGAACCGACACGCGCGGCACTAGGTTTCGCGAAAAGTCATAACATCAGCGTGAACGACCTCAAAGAAACAGAGATTAACGGCGTGAAGTATGTTGCGGCAGAAATCAGGCAGGAGAGCAGAAAAACTCTTGATGTGTTACCCGAAATTATGCCCGGACTTATTGCAGGCTTGACGTTCCCGAAAAATATGTACTGGGACAATTCCGGCGTGAGGTTTGCTCGTCCTATTCGGTGGATTGTTGCGCTTGCGGACTCGGAGATTATTCCCTTCAAGTACGGCAATGTTGAGAGCGGAAGAAAGACCAGCGGCCACAGGTTTATGGGTCATAGGGTCATAGAGATAGAGAATGCGGCGGAGTTTCTTGATGTACTTTACGACAACAACGTAATACTTGACCAGGAAAAACGCCTGCAGAAAATGAAGACATCAATAGCGAGCCTACAGAAAGACTTTGAGGGCAATCTTGAGGTGGAAATGGACGAGGATATACTCAACGAGAATTTGTACCTTGTAGAATACCCCGTGCCGTTCATCGGGAGTTTCGACAAAAAATATCTCGATATTCCTGAAGAAGTACTGACTACCTCAATGAAGAAAAACCAGAAGTATCTTGCTGTACGTAACAGGGACAAGGGAGGAAAGCTCGCAAATTACTTTGTAGGTGTGAGCAATAATCTTGTTGCCGATATGAGCGTCATTCGTGAGGGAAATGAACGGGTGCTCCGTGCACGTCTTGAGGACGCTGCGTTTTTCTGGGACGAGGACAGGAAGATACATCTTGCGTCATACGTTGATCGCCTGAAATCCGTAACGTATCAGGAGAAGCTCGGCAGTATATACGACAAAGTCATGCTGACCCGAAAACTTGCGCTGTGGCTGTGTGAACGCTACGGCATGAACGATATATCCTCACTCGTTGACCGTGCCGCGTATCTCTCAAAGGCAGACTTGGTTACGTCGATGGTGTTCGAGTTCCCCGAACTGCAGGGGGTAATGGGTCGTGAGTACGCAAAATGTTCCGGCGAAGATCCGCGTGTTGCGCTGGCCATTCACGAACAGTATTTGCCGCAGAATGCTTCTGACAGAACACCCACTGACGATGTCGGCGCGGTGCTGGGTATTGCTGAACGTCTGCACATCATCACGGCATGTCATAAAGTAGGGCTTGAACCGACCGGCTCGCAGGATCCTTATGCTTTGAGGCGTGCGGCTAGGTGTATCAACGAGATACTTTTTGCGCGGAAATATGATTTTGACGTTATCGGAGCACTGAATGAGGCGTGCAGAATTAACGAGGTCGACGAGGGAACGCAAGCAAGAATATTCGATTTCGTGAAGCAGAGGCTCATCATACAGCTCAAAGAACGCGGCTTCACTCATGAACTCGTAACTTTGGGCGTTGGTGTTGCGGGCAATGTCCCCTATCAGGCTTTGCGGCTCATTGAGACACTCGACACAGTGAAGGGTGAAGACTGGTTCGGTGCGCTGGCAAATTCTGCCGTACGTGTGCGGAACTTCCTCACGAAAAACGCAAAAGATACAGCAATGGGTGAACTTGACGAGGCACTAATGACTGTAGACGCTGAACGTGAACTTTTTGCGGAGGTCAGAAGGCTTGAGGCTCCCGTGCGTGATGCTGTTCATGCTTGGGACTGGGAGAAGCTCACGAAAATGCTTGCGGAGTTGTCGCCGGTCATCAGTAAGTTCTTTGCGGACGTTATGGTCATGGACAAGGACGAGAAAGTTCGCGCTAACAGGCTGGCACTGCTGCAGAAGTGTAATGCTCTCATGAAGGAAGCCGGAGATTTGAGCGTGCTTGCATAGTGAGTTAATTGATGTTAATGCCTCCCGGTAAAACGGGGGGTATTTTTTTACGACGCTTTGAGCTTGTACACGAACGCAAGAACTTCCGCAACTCCCTTATAGAGGTCTTCAGGTATCTCCTCGCCGAGTTCTACCTCATACAGTGCCCACGCAAGCGGCTTATTCTCTATTACGGGTATCAAGTTCGCTTCTGCTATATCCCTTATGCGTTTTGCGGTGAAGTCAGCACCTTTCGCAATGACCTGCGGCGCACCCATAACAGAACGGTCATACACGAGAGCTACGGCGATATGCGTCGGGTTTGTGATTACTACGTCAGCTTTCGGGACATCAGCCATCATTCTGTTCTTGGCCATCTCTCTCTGCTTCTGTCGTATCTTCTGCTTGACCTGCGGGTCTCCTTCCATCTGCTTGTACTCATCTTTGACTTCTTTCTTGCTCATCTTGATGGAGTTCTCAAAATCCCATTTCTGATACGCATAGTCAGCAAACGCCATCACTAACAGCATCAGCGCAAGCCTCATAGCCAGAGTCCACAGCATGTCCCAAAACTCTCCTGCTCCGACAACTAACGGCATCTGCATAGTCTTTGAGCTTATCGGCAGGTAATTCTTTATCGCGTTGTATATCATCACGGCAAATATTGAGGCTTTCAGGAGTCCCTTCAGGAGTTCGACGATTGAGCGCATTGATATTATTTTCTTCATGCCGGTGAAGGGGTTGAGCCTATCGAATTTCGGCCCGAATGGTTCTCCCGATATCGCAAAGCCAACCTGAGCAATCACCGTACACGTCGAGAAAAGAACAACGAGTCCTCCCAAAGGCAGCCACGTCGCAAAGTATCTCTTCATTGCTTCCCACGACACGAACGCAAGCCAGCCTTCCCGCAAAATTCTCCCGTCGCCCAAAGAACGAAACATGAACACGATTAGCCCGGAAAGCGTCCGCCACATTACAGCACCAAGCATAGCTATTCCCAAAAGTGCCGTAATTATTCCGACTGCAGCATTGAGATCCTTGCTGACACACACGCGGCCTTCTTCACGAACTTTCTCGCGCTTGTGAGGCGTGGCTTCTTCTGTGCGTTCTTCAGCGAAAAATTGCAGGTTGAATTTTATACGTGTCATCATAACGGCCTCCAAAAACGCAATACGTTCAAAGCAAATTCTATCCACCGTTCAAAGTGAGCGAAAATGAAGTCCATAGAGAGTGGCAACACCGCCGCCATTACCATAAAGCCCAGCATGACCTTCACGGGCAGACCGACGACAAAGATATTCATTTGCGGGACAGTACGTGCGAGAAATCCCAGCCCGACATCCGACAGCACTAACGCGCAGTAATACGGCACGACCATACGCAGAGCCAGCACGAACAGACTTTGCAGCCACACGCCGAGCGACATATCCCCCGCCGGGAATAACGCGAGCTGTCCGGGAGGAACGAGCTTCAACGTCTCAATTAGTGCCTGCACCATCAACAAATGACCGTTCCACCGAAAATAAAACCATGTAGCAGAAAGAAAATGCATCTGGCCAAGTATCGAGGTTTCCTGCTGTGTAGACGGATCCATGACCTGCGCCATCGAGAAGCCCATTGTCGTCCCGATCTGTTCACCGGCAACACGTAAGGCGTAGAGCGGCAGTGCTGACACAAAACCTAACGCAATACCTATCATCAATTCGCGCAGACAGAGAACGGCGATAAATATAACCTCGTCGAAATATATTAACGGTATGGATTCGGTGTCGATTATTCCGACGGAACACACTGTGAGCATTACGGAAAATATATAGCGGAAGGGTGTCGGGGTCATTGCTGTAGTGAACACGGGAGAACTGAACACCAGCCCGATAAAGCGCAGGTGCAGCAGTACGTAAATCATTATGAGCTGTGCAGGAAGTTCAAGCCCCCGCATTCTTGAAAATTATTGTATGAAGCGTTCGAGCTGTCCGAGAATTTCGCGGGTCATCACGAGCATTCTTGTGCTCATCCACGGCGACAAAAGGACAATACACGCAAAGACAGCAAGTATTTTGGGTATGAATATCAATGTCTGCTCCTGAATGGAAGTTGCCGTCTGCAAAATCCCTATGAACAACCCCACAATCATAGCAGTAAGCAGAATGGGAAGTGTTACGCTGATCATTGTCCATATTGCGCCGCTCAAAATATCGTTGAGGCTCAAATTTGTTACTGGCATAGTTATTCTCTATCTCTCTTTCTGTTACGGGACGTTCGTAAAACTTTTCAGCACGCTCATCACTACGAGATTCCACCCGTCAGCCATCACGAATAATAATATCTTGAACGGGAGCGATACCATCATCGGCGGAAGCATCATCATGCCCATAGCAAGAAGCACGCTCGACACCACGAGATCCACGACAAGAAACGGAATATATATCACGACTCCCATCTGGAACGCCGTCTTGAGTTCGCTCAACATGAACGCCGGAATTAATACTCTCGTGGGAACTTCTGACTGGTTAGCCGGGCGCGGTGATTGCGACATGGAGATAATGAGCGATAATTCTTCCTGCCGCGTGTAACGGAACATGAACTCCCTCACAGGCTCTATCGTGTTGTCCCATGCCTGATTTATCGTGAGGTTGCCGGACAAGTACGGGTCTAACGCGTTGTCGTAAACTCTTGACCACGTCGGATACATCGTGAACATCGTGAGGAACAGTGAGAGACCTGCTATGACCTGCTGCGGAGGGGACTGCTGAAGACCGATAGCCCTTTGCACAAAGCCGATAACGATAATTATTCGTGTGAAGCTCGTAACCATTAGTAATATTGCCGGAACAAGACTAAGAACGGTCATTAACGCGAGAATTTGCAGGGTGAGTGCGACATCACGCGGGGAGTCTGCACGCTCAACGCCGAGACGCAACGCCGGAAGTGTTATTGTTGTCGATAATTCAGGGGCACGGGGAGGATTGAGGACAGCTCCGGCATACGACACGCCCGACATTAACAGCACAAACAGCAGGACTAACGCGAACTTACTCGGCTTCATGTTTCCGCCACTCTTCATACGGCCAGCGACCCATTACGCACGCACCGTGTGAACCGTTCGTGAACGCTATCACTTCATAGCCGCAACGCACAACAAAAAACACATCCCCGGCACTCAGGCGCAGGGACGCTAATATTTCGACCGACGGTGAAACTTTTGCGCTAATGTTATGTTTTTTCGCATACTTCACGAGAAAGAAAGCGCACACAGACATAGCTATTAACGCGGTTACGGCACGGAAAATATATCCCGTAAGATTTACGCTCTCTATTATGATAATACCTTCGTGATAGCTTCTATTACGCGTTCGGGCTGGAAGGGCTTTACGATGAAGTCATTTGCGCCCGCCTGTATTGCCTCGATGACCATCGGCTGCTGTCCCATTGCGGAGACCATGACGACTTTTACGCTTGGGTCGAGGGCTTTGATGGCTTTCACTGCGTCTATTCCGTTCATTTCCGGCATAGTAATATCCATTGTGATGATGTCGGGTTTGTATTTCTGGAATGCCGCAACACCTGCTTTTCCGTTTTCAGCTTCAGCAACTACCTCGAAATCATTTTTTGTCAGAATGTCCTTTAACATCATGCGCATAAAAGCCGCGTCATCGACTATCAAAACTTTTTTGCCCATTATGAAAATTCCCCCGTTTGATAATATAGTCTGGAAAAAATTTTACTGCATTATAACACGAAACAAGCCAAAATTTTTATGACACACGCCGACACAAAAAGTAAAACCCCCTGACCGTTACAGCCGGGGGGATTGAGTTATTTTTTTCGGAGTGCGATGAACGCGAGGAGCATAACGCCGAGTCCCGTGAAGGAGTTACAGCCGCCGCTTCCTGAACCGTTGAGGTTGATGTTGCTTTGTGCCTGCTACCTGCGGTTTTCCCGCCAACAGTCCGCTGTTGCTGAACGTCAGCCCTGCCGGAAGATTTACTGCTTCCCACGTGCCCTTGCTTGCGTTCGACATGAACTGCATATTCACTTCCTCGCCGATTGTCCCGCGCACCTGATTCGATGACGTAATCGCAAGCGTAAAGTTCACCGGCTGTATCGTGAGCGTGAAGGTCTTTGTCGCTGTCTGTCCACCGCTCGTGGCCGTGAATATCAGCGTTGATGTTCCTGCGCTCGTCGGTGTCCCGGAAAGAAGCCCTGACTGCGTGAGGGTCAGCCCTGACGGAAGCGTCCCACTCTGAAGGCTCCATACTGCGCCGGAAATGCTTGAGGTCAACTGCAGGCTGTACGGTGTGCTGACTGTCCCGTCATTCAGAAACTCCGTCGTGATGGCGGACGTTGTCGTGTTTGTGTCTATAGGTGTAGGGCTAGGCGTTGGGTCTGGTGTAGGTGTAGGGGTGGGAGTCGGCGTTGGGTCGCTTGCGTTGTTGATTTCGAGCGTGAAAGTCTTTGACACTGACGCACTACCTGACGTTGCCGTAACAGAAACTTGATACGACCCTGAAGCTGTCGGTGTCCCCGAAATTGTGCCCGTTGCTGTGTTGAGGGTCAGCCCTGAAGGAAGCCCGGAAACCGACCATGTTACGCCGGAAATGTCCGCTGTCAGTGTTGCGCTGTAAGACGTGTTCACTTTCCCCGCCGATAATGTTGATGTCGTTATCGTTAGTGTTTCTGGGTCAGGCTCCGGCTCTGTGCCGCCAATCTTAATAGTGTATGACTTTGTCGCTGTCTTCTCGTAGAAATCAATAACACTCACAGTGAAATCAAATGTTCCTTCTGCCGTCGGTGTCCCGCTCAACGTATATTTGTTTCCTGTTGTGTCAGTGTCCGACCCCCTAAAGTGCAGCCCTGTAGGCAATGTCCCGGTATAGCTCCATGTATACGGTGCTTTTCCGTCCGAGGCACTGATGGCTTGCGAGTACGGCGTGTTGAGTTTTATGCCGCTTAGTGTGCCGTAGATATTCGGGGATTTTATGTCGGGATTGTCGACAATTGTAACGGTAAATTCTTTTGTTGCGCTCTCTTCATTGTCATAGACCATAATAGTGAAATCATAAGTTCCGGCTTTTTTTGCTGTGCCTTTCAAGCCGCAGCGACGAGTACTATAATCAAGTTCAAGGCCATAGGGCAGTTCACCGTCTACCACTTCCCATGCAAGGCTATACCAGTTATCCAATTTCCCTCCTTCTACAGTCAATCCATTCCAAATATAGCCTTCATACTCATCGCCGACTTTGCCATTCTTGAAAGTACCTGTCATGCTAAGTTCAGCAAACGCACAACTGCTCACACAAGCCAGCATTACAGCCAGCACCACAACAAAATATTTCTTCATGTGAATTCCTCCCGAAAAATTTTGTGAGAAAATCAATAATACACATGACCGCCCCCGCCCGCCTTATGGTATAATGAACAGCATAGAACAAGGGGACGGGACTTGAACCTCGCCATGTGTTTATAAGATTAGCGAAATAATTATAGCACACCTTGTTTTTTTTCTTACCCTTTTACAGCTACATGAACGCATAAAAAAATCCCCGCAGGTTTTCCGCCTACGGGGTGTTGTTATCTCTTTTCCGGCTCTAATACATACCGTCCATTCCGCCCATACCGCCGGGCATCGCTG
>CAJOED010000018.1 GCA_905233335.1 uncultured Synergistales bacterium | reverse complement strand
GATTACCCCGAAATATTCACTGTTGCAGACCGGCTCACCGCACAATACAGCGTGCCCAAGTCCGAGCGGCTCTCTCTGTCGTATGTAGAGTATCTCCGCAAGCTGTGAGATCTCTATCACCTTCCTGTAGAGATCCATTTTTCCCCGTTTCAGCAGCAAGTCTTCAAGCTCGAATGAACGGTCAAAGTAATTCTCGATGGATCTTTTTGCGCGTCCCGTAATCATTACGATTTCTTCACAGCCCGACGCAAGTGCTTCTTCAACGCCGTATGATATTATCGGTCGGTTGACGAGGGGCAGCATTTCCTTTGCTATTTCCTTTGTTACCGGCAAAAACCTCGTGCCCAATCCCGCAACAGGGAACAGGCATTTTTTGACGCTCATAATATACACTCCTTACTAACAGAATTTTTCAAGTTTCGCGGCTAGTACTTCGGAAATTTCTTCTACTATGTTTTTTTCTGGAGCTTCTACCAGTATGCGCAATAACGGCTCCGTTCCTGATGTCCTTATGAATATTCTCCCTCCTGACACTTTGCACTCATATTCTTTCACGATGTCATTTACGGCGTTCATGTCGACAAGTTCGCGGGGTTTCGTGAGTGTTAAGTTCGTGAGTTTCTGCGGGTAACGTCCGAAACGATCAACGAGAGTCGAAACGTCCTCGCCGAGTTCATGAATTGCGTTCAGGAACAATACAGCCGTACACAGCCCGTCCCCTGTTGATGTGAATTTGCTGGCTATGATGTGCCCGGACTGTTCGCCCCCCAGCCCCGCGCCCGAAGCCCTCATAGTTTCGAGCACATATCTATCACCGACGGGACAGCGCAATGTCGTAATGCCCTCGTCCGCAAGGTGTGCTTCTAGTGCCATGTTGCTCATCACGGTAACCACTACTTTGCTGTTGAGGTTGTTCTTGTGAAGCCACCGTCCCAAAACCCATAACATAATATCGCCGTCAATAATCCGCCCGTGCCTGTCGGAGATTAACACCCTGTCAGCATCACCGTCGAACGCAAAGCCCAACGCCATATGATTTTCCGTAACGTAATGTGTGAGATTTTCCATGTGCATAACGCCGCATGACTTGTTGATATTCAGTCCGTCGTAGTGGCTGGCGATTATTGCGGTGTTCAGCCGTGAGAATGAAGAGTGTTCGACGAGTACCGGGACGCTCACGCATGAAGCTCCGTTTGCGCAGTCAAAAGCAACGTCATCAACAACAGCCGAGTCATTCAGGAGGTGGGCAATGTGCCGGGCATAATCGCGGGCAAGTTCGGGGCTGTCGTGAATCCTGCCGATGTTGCTTGATGTGCCGCGTTCGTCCTGAAAGAATAAGTCCTCTATTGCGAGTTCGTCGTCGTCGGAGAGTTTGCACCCGTCAGCACCCAAGAACTTTATGCCGTTGTACTCTGCCGGGTTGTGTGAAGCACTGATTACTGCTCCGCCGTCCGCGCGTAATTCCTTCACAGCATAACTCACGCCCGGTGTCGGGATTACTCCCGCAAGATAGACTTCTGCACCTTCCGAACTCATGCCGGAGTACAATGCACCTTCAAGCATTCGGCAGCTTATGCGTGTGTCGCGTCCGATGATGATTTTCCGTGCGCCGGTGAACTTCACGAATGCCCGGCCAAGTTTGAGGGCTGTTTCGGGAGTCATGTTGCCTGTGTTGGCGAGGTCTCTTACGCCGTCGGTGCCGAATAATTTACGTTCTCTGCTCAAAATATAAATCGCTCCTGTTCACTTTATGAAAATATCTCCCCTGTAAATATATCAGAGGAGAAAAACTTTCTCGTTTACTAATATTTTCACATAATCCGTAAATATTTTTCCCAGTCTTCCCGAAAACTTATGTACGATAAATCAAATTTCCCTTCATAGCTTGCAAACAAATTTTTCATCTCATTCACAAAACTAACCCATGAATCATCACTCGGCCTGAGATACTTCATTGATAGAATGATGCTGTAAAGTCCTCGTGGTTCATAGTCTTTTTTGTCGGTATTCAGGAGTTGAGGGAGAACGCTGAAGTTTCTGTTGCAGAGTCTGCCGTTATGAGCGCATATATTACGGAACACAGAACACGCATGAGTCCATGATGAGAAAAGATTATGCGACGGTGTTAATGTCTTGCCTTTTTCGGAACGAAATTTATAACTTTGTGCAAGGTAAATAAAAGCTCTGTCCGTGCGCATATTCTTTATGAGCTTTGACAGAGTCCCGAATGATGTAACCTCCACTGCTGCCCATAGAGGTATTAACCCTTCGTGCTTATCATAGTTATGTTTTATGAATGCATCTTTTGAGCGTGCTATTTCGGAAGCTATTACGCCTAAATTCTGCCAGAAGATTTTTTTGTTATGGAACTCTGACGGGTCAAGCCATGAAAGAGCGTCATTAGTAGTCGTCAGCAGGGCAGAAATAAACCTTGCACGCAAAGCAATTTCTATTCTCGATAAAAAACTGAAAAGGATATGCGAGAGTTCAGAATCAAAATCATAAAGAGCGATAACATCAGAAAATTTTGCACCGGCACTATATTTTTTGTTATCTTTGTCGTATAAGTGGCACAAGTAACCCCTCAGCCTGTAAAAACCGATTGAGCACAAAGCGTTTTCGGCTTCACTGTCAGAACTTATCGCGAGTCCGGCATCCTTGAAGTGCTGTATTTGTTGCTGAACTGATAATATTTTCTTGGGATATGATTTCATAAGAAAAATCCTTATAAAAAAATGACCTGCCAAAGTGCGCATATTTACTTTCACAAATAAATAGAGGCGTGGAAGGTTCTATTGACAAAAATTATATATTACGTTGTGTTGATTGTCAAAAAAGGAAAATGAATATCCCCCTGCTATAACATTAATTACAACAGAGGGACAATAATTTATTGCGTTATTAGGGTATTCACTGTTACGTTCTGCGGGTCTATCCTCGTAACCCTGAAAGCATCCCCCGAAATTATTTCTGTCTTCACCGGCAAAGTTACGGGAGCCATGAATATATTTGTCATGTCGACGAACGCTTTTACTTGTGTGTTCTCCGCGCTGAACTTCTCGATTAACGACGGCCTGCCCTCAATCGTTACGGAAACATTTGCGGGACTCGACAGCCATTTCTGCGGGTCATCAGCTCCCCTGAACTCTACGGGAATATTCGCGAGCATTCTCTCGGCGTGAGTTTCTCCGAGCTGCAGACTCACTCGGACGGACGACGTTCCCACGAATGACACTCCGGGCACATCTGGCTGCCGCAAAGGTGCAACGACGACATTATCAGCGTCCATCATCGACACATCAATAACTTCCGTATCGACGGCCTCAACTTTCGCGAGGTCTTCTGCCGTTCCCTCTATCTGTATTTCTGACGGGTCAGTGATGATTGAGCGCACCTCGTAATCAGCGTCAAGTTTCCCGGTAAGTCTGACGTTCACGGGTACACGCTTACGTGGCAAACCCCTCACCAACATTCCGCGAAACCTCACCTGCGCCGGCTCAATAGCAACACTTCCCTCGAACGGCTCCGACTGTGAGAACTTCACGGGCATCAACAACTCACGCCCTGCCTGAAGCTCATCAATCGTCGGGGTAACTCTCACGCTTCCGACCTTCACAACGTCATCTTCTGCTCCTCTTATGCCGACTTCTTTCGGAATAATCTCTACGCCCTCTATGTAGTGTCCTTCAGGGATGTCCTGCGGGAGAACAGTATCAACATTCATCAAGCGCGTAACCTGACGCACTAAATCAAGAACAGCCTGCGACGGGAAACATGACACAAGGTTGATATTGCTGGGCATTTCTACGTTGATGTTGACGGTGTATTTTTTGCCGGGCAGTAAGTTCCTTGCGTCAACGTATGCATTCACAGCGTTATAGTCCAGCCTCATTATTGCGTCTTCGGGGCCGCGTATCTCTATGTCGACTTCCGACAGCCTGCCGCGTAATATGGATTGTGAGTCTAGCCCGCGATATTCGAGGGGTGCGGAAAATTTCCGGGTGATGTATGCGCTCTCGTCGAGGCCGGTAACGTACAGCCACATAACGACAGCTGACGCAATAGAGATTGCCCATAATGCCCATGGTGAAGTCAGTATTTCGTCGAGGTCAAAAGTTTTCAGCTTCATTATTCAGCACCTCCCCCGCTACGTTCGACCTCATGAAGCCGTCCCGCTGGCATATACAGACGGTACGCGAACACATAATTTTCACGCCGACGTTCTGTTACGCAAAAATTTTTCATCACTTCACCAGCCCCCCTCCAGCTTCCTGATCTTTTTTGCTGACCCAAAATATATTTGCCAGTTCATGAAGTCGACCGCGCCACCCTGTTATTACCTGTTCGCCGACGAAATAGTGCATGAGTAATCTCTCTATCTGGAAGTCCTTTATGTTTTTCGACAGACGGCCTTTTACCGCAATGGATACGTCGCCGCGTTCTTCCGACACTATGAACACGAGAGCATCGGACACTTCAGAGATACCGAGTGCCGCACGGTGTCTTGTGCCGTACCAGCGAGATATTTCGGGAGCGTCCGCAAGTGGCAGATAGCACCCGCCCGCTATCAGGTTGTACTTGTCGAGGATTACTGCTCCGTCGTGTAACGGGTTGTCCTTCCAGAATATAGAGATGAGTAATTCCTGCGTGATTTTTGCGTTGAGGTGTATTGCTGTCTGTGAGTAGTCCCCCAGTCCTACCTCCTGCTGAAACACAAGCAGTGCTCCTATTTTGTGCGCCTTAAGATAACTCAATGCCCCGGTGATTTGCTTCACGCGCATTTGTGCCTCATCGGTCGACATCTGACGCTTCAGAAGGCTCAATTTTCCCTTGCCGAGTTCCTCTAACATCTTGCGCAATTCCGGCTGAAACACTATAGGTATTGCGAAACTCAACGCCAATAACGCATTGCCCAAGAACCACGACAATAACCGAAAACGTAGAAACGTAGCAGCAGCAGAAAGCAGTATCAGGAAGAATACTCCCTTCATGAGCTGGATTGCACGAGTACCGGCAAGAAGGACAAGTATACGGTAGATTATGAATGATACGATAGCAATATCGAGGACACTACGAACATTTGCCCACATTACACGACCAGCCTTACAACTCCGCGATAAACGAGGCCGCGAGTCCCGTCGATTGATACGGTGTCGTCGTCCATGAGGGTAGAGAATGCGTCCGCAACTCCGACAATGCACGGAAGGTTGTAGTCCATAGCTAACGCGTTGCCTTCAGAGAATAATAATCCGCTCTCGAACAATACTGCTCCGACCTTATCGAGAACAGGACGGTACTCTTCATTCAGCTGACGGACAACGAGTATACAGCCTGGAGTAACTTTCTCGATGGCTTCCTGCGGGGTGCGGGCAATGCAGACTTTTCCGACGGCGTTTTTGTGCGATAACGGGGTGCCTGATAATAATATTGTGCCGGTTGTGAGGACTTCTACGACGTTCGTTGACCCCGGACGACCGACGGGAACTCCCGCAGTGATTACGACTAATTCACCCTCCGGCAGAAGTCCCCTGCTGACACATGTAGTTATGGCTTCACGGGCGGCTACGTTGATGTCGCTCATTTCCGACAACCTTACGGGCTGGACTCCCCACCACAGTGCTAACTCTCTCCATGTCTGCTGGCTCGGTGTGAGGCCAAGTATAGGGCATTCGGGGCGGTGCTTGCTGATCATCTTGGCCGTGAGTCCTGAACGTGATAGCGAGATTATTGCGGGAGCTTTTACCTGTTTTGCGATTAACACTGCGGCACCTGATACTGCATCAGGGACGGGAATCCCCTCAAGGTCTAACGGATTCTGCTCGCTGTTCTTGTGGTTGCCCCATAGCTCAAGCTCACGTTCTGCACGGTCAACGATACGGCGCATTGTCGCTACAGCCTGTACAGGGTAATTGCCGCTTGCTGTTTCGCCCGACAACATGACCGCATCTGTACCGTCGAGAACAGCATTAGCAACGTCGGAGGCTTCTGCGCGAGTAGGCCGGGGGTTGC
This sequence comes from uncultured Synergistales bacterium, assembly GCA_905233335.1. Taxonomy (GTDB): domain Bacteria; phylum Synergistota; class Synergistia; order Synergistales; family Aminobacteriaceae; genus JAFUXM01. Next base: position 7,262 of record CAJOED010000018.1, on the reverse strand, counting down.
GTATCATGGAGTCCAGCATCTGTGTAGCAACGATTACGACTTTCCCGCGAACACGGCACATCTCGATGATTTTTTTCTGCACGAGGGGCACATCTTCCGTCGGGACTTCCACCCCTAAATCCCCGCGGGCTACCATAACGCCGTCAACAACATCAACAATTTCCGCAAAGTTCTCTACGGCCTGACGTGTTTCGATTTTCGCGAGTATCTTCATTGTGCTTCCGTATTCCTGAACGAGGCGGCGAACTTCTACGATGTCCTGACGAGTTTTCACGAACGACACAGCTAGGTACTCCATGCCGTGCTGAATGCCCCATGCTATGTCCTGCTTGTCCTTGTCGGAAAGTGCAGGGAGAGAAATATCTGCGCCGGGAAGGTTGATGCCTTTTGTGTTGCGCAAAGCTCCGCCCACTATGATTTTGCAGTGAACATCATCACCCTCTACCTTTTCGACTTCAAGATTGAGTGCTCCGTCGTCAATGTAGATATTCTGTCCGGGCTTGACCTCCTGAGCTAAGAGTCTGTAGTTCACCCAAACTTTTTCGGGCGTTCCCTCGAATGCTTCCTCACACGACGAGAGAATAATTTTTGCGCCCTGCATGAGAGTGATTTCGCCGTCCTTCATGTGTCCCGTGCGAATTTCGGGGCCTTTTGTGTCGAGAAGTGCCGCAATGGGTTTCTTTGTCCCGCGTTCGACCCGGCGTATGAGCTTGAGCTTCTTCTCGTGGCCGTCGTAATCTCCGTGCGAAAAGTTCAGGCGTGCAACGTTCATTCCTGCTTCTGCCATTGATTTCAGCGTCTCGTAATTATCGCTGGCAGGGCCTATGGTGCATACTATTTTCACGAACATAATATATTTACCCCCTTGTTAATTTTTATCAAACGGAATAATATTACCTTCCGCAATATCCTTTTCTGCTTCCTCAATGCCTCGCAGTTCCTCTTCAGTTAGTGATTAGCATTTCATGTAGCTGTGATACAGGCATCAAAAACCACTTCCCCCAAAAAAATTCATGAAGCAACCTCATAACTTCCTGCGGGCATTATACCCGATAAACTTTCACTAAGATTTTCCGGCGAAACTTTCACAGCTTCAAGACACATATGCACGGTCTCATCCTCATTATTCAGCACAAGAATAACTTTCGCGTTCCCCTTGCAGCCATTCATAGCCTTCATAAAATCCTTCATGTTGAAGTCATTGCTGCCCGTAACATTCACCGTCAGAGTAACATAACGCTGTACTTTATCGCCGAGTTCGTCAGCAGGAGTAATGCGTTCAAGAAGCACCTGCCCCCTGTCGTCTAATTTCCCCTCAATGACGCATGGCATTCCGTTAGTGATTGTTCCTTTGAGATCCGCCCATGCCTTTGGGAATATCACAACATCAATATTATTCTCTGCATCCTCAACCTGCAAAATGCACATAGTATCGCCCTTTTTCGTTTTCTTCTCCGTGAAAGACGACACTATCCCCCCGAAACTTGGCCGCATGTTCTCACTCTTCCAGTCCTGAATATCTCCTATTGTGCAGTTCGTGAAGGGAGTTATTCTCTCCTGCTGTGATTCGTACGGGTGCCCGGAAATATACAGCCCGGTAACCTGCCGTTCATAATCAAGCCTCGTATGCTCGTCAAAGTCCGGGATATTCGGGAGTGCAGGCTCTTCATTCACAGCCTCATCATTACTATCATCACCGAATAACAACATCTGGTTTGTCTTCTTGTCGGCGTTGACGTTCTGTATGTTCTCAAGGAACTGCGGCAGTGCTCCGAGTAACTGTGCCCTGTTTTTCGTGAGTTCGTCGAATGCTCCGGCCTTCGTGAGGTTTTCGAACACCGTCTTGTTCATAAGGCTCATATCCACCCTCTTCATGAAGTCCCATAGTGATATGAAGCGTCCGTGTTCTGCTCGTTCCCTGATAATCATCTCTACGGTGTTATGTCCCATTCTCGCGACTGCTCCCAACCCGAAACGTATAACCTTACCGACCGCCGTAAAATTCTCCATCGATGTATTTATGTCGGGAGGCAGTACAGGTATCCCGCTCCGCCTGACCTCAAGCACATAGTGTCCGAGAACTTCACGCTTGGCCTTCATCTGGCTCGAAAGGTACGCGGCCATAAACTCTGTAGGATAGTTCGCTTTGAGCCACGCTGTGTCGTAAGAGATGAGAGCATACGCAGCACTATGGGACTTGTTGAAGCCATACCCGGCAAACTTCTCTATGTTGTCGAAAATATCACTCGCTGTTTTTCCGTCAATATGATTTTTTTCTGCTCCCTCAAGGAATTTCGCGCGCTGTTTCTGCATGACTTCCACTTTCTTTTTGCCCATCGCACGACGCAATATGTCAGCTTCTCCGAGAGTGTAACCGGCCAAGACTGACGCACACTGCATAACTTGTTCCTGATAGAGTATGACTCCGTATGTTTCTTTGAGTACGTTTTCGAGTAACGGGTGAGGGTATACGGGCTTTGATCGTCCGTGCTTGCAGTCGATATACTGATCCACCATTCCCGAATCAAGCGGGCCGGGTCTGTACATTGCCAGTGCCGCAACAAGATCCTCGAAACGGTCAATCTTGAGCTTGCGTAACATTGCGCGTATTCCGTCAGATTCAAGCTGAAACACTCCCATAGTGTCCGCCTCCTGCAAAATCTTGAACGTTCCCGCGTCGTTCATGTCATCGTTGACTTTGTTCATGTCCGGGACGGGCTTTCCGTTGTTCTTGATGTTCTCTAGTGCTTCCTCTATGATTGACAACGTGCTCAATCCTAGAAAATCCATCTTCACCAGTCCGAGCTTCTCTACAGGCTCCATAGTGAACTGCGTAACTACCTGGCTGTCTGCGTTCGTGTCTTCTGTTTTGTCGGTGCTGAGCCTCTTCACGGGTACAACGTCGGTAATCGGCACGGGAGTAATCACTACACCGGCGGCGTGCTGTGATGTATGGCGGGCGAGTCCCTCAATGTTTCGTGCTTTGTCTATGATGTTGCGTGTTGTGGGGTCATTGTCGTACTGTTCTTTGAGTTCGGGAGTGTCATCAAGTGCGGCGTTGAGGCTTTTTGCCATTGCGGGAATGAGTTTTGCTGTCTTGTCCATCACTGCATAGTCCATGCCCAAAGCCCTCCCGATGTCCTTCACTGACTGTCTGCCCTTCATGCGGCCGAAAGTGATAATCTGTGCTACGTGATCGCTCCCGTAAGTGTCGGATATATACTTCAGGAGTTCGTCCCGTCCTTTATCGCTGACATCAGTATCAATATCGGGCATTGATACACGTTCGGGATTGAGGAAACGCTCGAACAGCAGGTTGTACCGCAACGGATCAAGCTCCGTAATCTTGAGGCTCCACGCAACCAACGACCCTGCCGCAGAACCTCGTCCCGGCCCAATGGGAATATGACGTACTTTTGCCGCCTGAATTATTCCCGACACTATCAGGAAGTACGCACTGAATCCCATTTGCGTAATCACTCCGAGTTCGTATTCGAGCCGTTTCGTGTAGTCCTCTGTGAGTTCACGCCCGCGCGCCTCAAAACGTGCCTTCAGTCCCTCGCGTGCCCTCCGCCGTAATTCGTCCTCTAACGTCATGCCCTCATCAAGTTTCAGGTCAGGCAGAAGATAGTGCCCCGTGTGAAGCGCAAGTTCAACGTTACAGCGTTCGGCAATCTCTACGGTGTTGGTGAGTGCTTCAGGAACGTGTGAGAAAGCATCATGCATCTCTTCAGGGGATTTCAGGTAGTAATCGTTCGCGGAAAATCCGAATGCGTCATCGTTTGCGTCGGCGTGGGTGTTAATCTTCAGCAATAACTTGTGCCAGTCGTAATCTTCCCTGTTCAGGTAGTGCGCGTCCCCTGTGGCGATTATGGGAATGCCTGTACGTTTCGAGAGTTCTATTATGGCCTCATTCACTCGTTTTTGTTCGGGTAAGGTGTTCGGCATGACCTCAAGAAAAAAATTACGTTCCCCCATTGTGTCGCGATACCATACGGCCTGCCTTTCTGCTTCCTCAATATTGCCCGACAAAATCAACTGCGGGATCTCTCCGGCCAAACATGCGGAACTAGCTATAATTCCCTCGTGATAGTCTGCTAAGAGTGAGTGATCTATTCTCGGCTTGTAGTACATGCCCTTTGTGTTAGCGATTGAGATTAACTTTATGAGGTTGTGCCAGCCCGTATTATTTTCAGCGAGTAAGAGAAGGTGATTGTTACGTTTCTTTTCGCGTGAATTTATGCCGTCGGGACAAACATACGTCTCACAGCCCAAAATCGGCTTCACACCCTCCGCCCGGCAATTTTCGTAGAACTCTACAGCCCCGTACATTACGCCGTGATCCGTCATAGCTACTGATTTTGTTTCCCACCCTGCAACTTTCCTCGCGAGATCCTTTGTGCGTATTGCTCCGTCCAAGAGGCTGTATTCCGTGTGAACGTGCAAATGTACGAACTCTTTACCCATTATTCATTGTCTCCTTCTTCTGTAGTGCTGTCGTCGGTATTGTCGTCGCTGTCGTCCTGATGTTCTTTGTGCTTCACCAAGATAATCTCCGGCTTGGCCTGAAGATGTCTCAATGCATTGATGTAGCTGCTGAATACTGATGATGTAGCTGCTGTTTCCTGTTTCGGTGCTGGTGCTTCAGACGGAGCAGTAAGGGTTTCGGGTTTGGTTTTGTGCTTTTTTGTCGGTGCCTCTATGGTAACATTTTCGGGCACAAAATCAACGCAGACACTTTCTGACGCTCCGTAACGCAAAATAACTTTTCCGAAATCACCGAACATTCCTGCTAATTCTGCTGACGTTCTGTCTATCCTCAAAGTTTCGTAGCTGTATGCGTGCTCCATGTCGAGATACAAAGCTCCGTTGTGTGTGTGAGGCTTTGCGTCGAACAGTGCGCAGTAGATCGTGAAATCTTTTTCGTGAGCGATATTCAGAAGTTTCTCTTTGAGTTCTGTATCTTCCTCAACAGTCAGCGGGGGTGGAGGAGGCGGGGCAGGGACAAATTCCGGGATTTTCGCGATGACTGTCGGCGGCGGCGTAAAAACCTCCCGTGAGGCTTCACCCTCAAGATACAGCATGAACACTCCCAGCAGAATATCCGCTCTCATTCCCGAACGCGCATTAGTGAGTGCCCTCATTATTACGTGAAGCAGTGAGTGAAGTTTTTCGGGCTTCCACTGTTTTGATTCGTCCTGAAGGAATTTGCGCTCACTTTCCGACGCACCGATATTATCAACTATTCCCGGCCATTTCGCGACGAGCCATAAATTACGCACAAGCGAGAACATCTCCTCAAACACTCTCACCCCTAAAGCTCCCGCATCGAACATTGCTTTTAGTGAGGAGTAAGCGTTTTCGGGACTCTCACGCAAATTCACTATCCACCGCTCGAATGCCGGACGACTTCCCGCACCGAACACTGACTCGACGTTCGCAAGAGTAACATCACCAGCCGCCGTAACCTGTTCCAGCAGTGAGAGAGCATCACGCAATGCCCCTTCTGACTGACGAGCTATTTCCCATAGTGCTTCAGGCTCTGACGTAATATTTTCGAGTGTACATACTTCCGACAGACGCGCAAAAATATCTTCCGGCTTTATGCTGTGAAAGGGTATGTGCTGACAGCGTGAACGGATTGTTACCGGGACTTTATGCGGCTCCGTCGTAGCAAGAATGAATATCACGTGTTCCGGCGGCTCCTCAAGAGTTTTCAGTAAGGCGTTGAATGCTCCCTGCGACAACATGTGAACTTCATCAATAATATATATCTTGTAGCGTGAACTGAACGGTGCGAGTGTTACGTTCTCTTTGAGGCCGCGAATGTTCTCGACTCCGTTGTTCGATGCTCCGTCAATCTCTATCACGTCGAGGCTTTCACCTGCTGTTATGTCTGTGCAGTTCCGGCAGTGTCCGCATGGCTCGAAATTCTCACGTTCAAGACAATTCAGAGCCTTAGCGAAAATACGAGCGACTGAAGTTTTGCCGCACCCGCGAGAACCTGAAAACAAGTACGCATGACCGACACGAGATTTTGCGATTGAGTTGGTGAGTACATCGACAGCCGGTTTCTGTCCGACAACTGACGCGAAATTTTGAGGCCGGTACTTGCGGTATAATGACACGCTCAAAAAAAATTCAGCCTCCTTCTGTATGATGTTGTGTGAGTAACTTTACAGCAAAAATTTTCTCGTGGCAATTCGTGAATTTTTCTGTATAATTCAGGTTGAAATTTTCGGGAAGGGCATAAAATAATGTTGCACAGCACATAATGTTGCACAGCACAGCACAGCACAGCACAGCACAGCACAGCACCCTATTGCGCAAAAATCGCATGACAGCATAGAGAGAAATATATCGTCGAAGGAGCGGCCTCCGTAGTGTGTGAACTGCGGAGGTTTTTGTGTGCGCTCGTGGGACGGAAGGAAGCCCTTTTTGCGTGGGCATTGTGCAGTTCATGAAAGGAGATTATGACATGAACAGAAAAATTTTTGCGGCGTTGTGTGTGTTGTTGTTATGGGCAGGGAGTGCGGCGTTCGGAGCAGGGGCGTTTGATACGGTGTCCAAAGCGGATATAGTGTTCTTTGTCGATTCAAGTATTTCTATGGAAGATGACATTGAAAGCGTGAGGACTAATCTCAATGCATTCTCTAGTGCCCTTGTTGAAAAAAATATAGACACGCGATTTGCAATTGTTGAATATAGTAATGGGCGAAATACAGGAAGTGCCGTAACAGTTCATAGTATGGATAGTAGCGGCAGTATGTGGACTTCAGATACTTCACGTGTAGAGGCAGAACTTAGCGCGATAACGGAAGATTTTGAAAACACAAGCGGTTACGATTCAAATTCTCTTGAGGCTGTAAATACAATTTTCAGCTGGGAAAATTTCCGTAGTGATGCTTCACGGTTCGGGTTTATGCTGACTGATACTGTAGATATGTATGGTAGCTACACTGTTTCAGATACGATACAGAAGCTCAATGATATGAACATGCATCTTTCAGTTATCTCCAATACCTATAGTGAATCCTCATATCATGACCTCTACACGCAAACTGGCGGAAGTTTCATAGATATTGACAGCGAAAATTACTACCAGCTCATGTTAGAGATTGCGGACTTCATAGAGGAAGTTATCGAAGAGGATAAAGGCATTTCACGTGATGTTAAGCCTCATTCGGTTGATGTCCTGCCGCGTGTAACTATAAAACCTGTTGAAGAGTCAGAGCTCGAAGAAGGAGTTATTGAGAAAATCG
>CAJOED010000017.1 GCA_905233335.1 uncultured Synergistales bacterium | reverse complement strand
ACGAAGGGTGCGAGCCAGGAATATTCTTTTTTGAGGAAAGCCATTGCGCCCTTGTGGATAATTTCTGAGAGTTCAGCCACGCGGGGATGTCCGATCTGACTCTCTTCGAGCTTCTGATAGACCGTCCAAGCATAGAGGCCGGCCAGTACTCCGAAAACCAGAGTAATGAATACTAAGAAAAGCCACATGAAATAAATTACCTCCCTGTGAATGTAAAAAATTTTGATTTGTCAATTATAGCCTAAAATGTTTTTTACGCGAAAAATTTACGCCGTTTATTGTTACTCTGCTATACTTCATGAAACATCAAGGGGGAAACAAAATAATGTGGTTTGCAAAAAAAGTTACGCTGTTCAAGAAGAAGGACAAAGATACGTGGCAGAAAATCCGGGACGTTCTGAAGGAAGAAGGCATAAAGGGAGTCCGCGCGAGTCATTACTCATCAGAAAGCCTCTGTGCCTGCGGGTGCGGCTCAAAACTTGACCCGAGAAATTTCGGTGCAGGAGGATACATTGACCGCGATATATATTTCGTCGACGTAAAAGAAGAGGACTACTCACGCGCAAAAAGCATCATCGAGTCTCACGGGATTAGTGCTGTCGTTGATGATGATACTGTCGGCAAACTCGGGAGGCTCATATGATGATTGATGACGCTCCTGAACTCATAGTGATAATTCAGTGTGAAGATGTCGTGAAAAGGTGTTCGGGGTTTCTCTGCATGAATGACTTTTACGAACGTGCCGGAAAATTCACGGGATACCCTGAAGGCGTGCGGTACATGACGATAACATGCGGAGGGTGCTGCGGGAATCTCCTCACTCCGAAACTCGAAAATCTCGGCATGAGACTCCGAAAAGCAAACATCAACAAAGAGGACGTAGCTGTACATTTTGCGTCATGCGTGTGTTCGGACAATGCCCACCGTCAGCCGTGCCCGTTCATGAACAGAATGAAGACGTTACTTCACCGCAAAGGTTTTGGGAATATTGTTCTCGGCACGCACATATCACAGAAAGCTGAGGCCAAGCGTCAGGCAGGAATTTATCGCAAGTGGGAGTAAAAAAAAACCCGGCCATTCACGACCGGGAATTGTTCGCTGTTATCTGTGGCTGTGTAACAGTTCGTGTTCTCTTCCGCGTATCAGCGTGTCATACAGAGCCAACGCCGTCGGGTTCTCGTTCGACTTCTTTATCTGCGTGTTCACGTCGGATTCGTACAGTCCATGCTTCCTGGCTTCCTTTGTCCTGTAACCGGCATGTGCAGGTTGACCGCCTCCCATGATGCAGCCCCTCCGACAGGCCATAACCTCAACAAAATGGTAGAAGCTCTCACCGTTCTTCACACGACGCAATAACGCATCAGCCTCCGCAAGCCCGCTCACTACTGCCGCCTTTATCTCGTGCCCCTTGTAGTTGAACGTGAACTCACGCAAAGGACCAGGCCCACGTACTCCGCTGTTACGAAGCTCCTCAATCGCTGAACGTTCAGGCCCCTCGCAAAGTGTACGCAATGCCGCCTCCATGACTCCGCCGGAATTACCGAAAATCACTGCGCCCCCCGAACCTATACCGAAAGGCATATCGGCCGCTTCTCCCTCGATGAGGTCAAAACGTATTCCCGCGCGCTTTATCATCGTGATGAGTTCTTCCGTCGTCAGTATGTAGTCAACGTTCTGTTTGCCGTCGCGTTTGAGGTCTTCACGGAGAATTTCTGCCTTCTTGGCCGTGCATGGCATGATACCGACAGAGAGAATTTTCTTGCCCTCACTGTTTTTCGGGTCAGCGTAATATTCCCGTGCCACTGACGCTAACATTTGGAGCGGTGAATAGCTCGTAGAAATATTATTGCGGAACTCAGGCCACCTCTTTTCACAGAACGAAACCCAAGCAGGACAGCACGACGTAAACAGCGGGAAAGGTCCGCCCTTCTCGAAAATCTCAAGGAACTCTTTGCTCTCCTCAAGTATCGTCATGTCAGCCCCGAACGTCGTATCGTAGACATCATCAAACCCAAGCCGGTGTAGTGCCGCTACGATTTTGCCCATGACGTTCTCACCCTTTGCGCCGCCGAAAGCCTGACCCACAGCAACACGCACTGCCGGAGCAACCTGCGCAAAAACTTTCACGTTCGGATCCGCGAGGGCTTCCCATACAGGGCGTATGTTCGTGTTGATGGTGATTGCTCCCGTCGGACACACGACACGGCACTGTCCGCAGTTCACACAGTCGGTTTTCGCTATCTCCTTGTTGAAGGCAGGAATTACCATAGCGTCCGTCCCTCTGTGGGCGAAATCTATCGCGTTCACTCCCTGTATACCCTCGCACACTCTCACACAGTCGCCGCAAAGTATGCACTTGTCGGGATCCCTCACGATTGACGGCGAACTTCTGTCTTTCTCGTGCGTCCTCTCTTTGTAGCCCCAGCGAACTGAACTCACGCCCAGACGATGAGCCAGCTTCTGTAACTCACAATCGCCGCTCTTTACGCATGTTGTGCAGTCCCGGTGATGTGAAGCAAGCATAAGCTCAATCAGCATACGACGATAACGCACAAGGCGCGGGGTACTCGTTTTTATCTTCATTCCGTCGCGCGGACGTTCTGAACATGACGCGAACATTCTGCCTCTGTCGTCCTCAACGTTGCACAGTCTGCACGCTCCGTATATCGACAATTCAGAGTGATAGCAGAGAGTCGGAAGGTCTATTCCTGCCTTGCGTATGACCGACAAAATATTCTGCTCGTCAGTGAACTCAACCGGCATACCGTCAATTATCATTTTTCCCATTCTTGAAGCACCTCCTACGCTACGTTAATTGCTTTGAACGGACAAGCCGACATACACGCGCCGCACTTTATGCACTTGGCCTGATCGATGACGTACGGCACTTTTGGCTTGCCATCAATCGCCTGAACAGGACAGCCCCTCGCACACTTTGAACACGACCTGCATTTTTCCGGGTCTATCGTGTACTGTTTCAGCTTCTGGCAGACATGAGCCGGGCATTTCTTGTTCTGTATGTGCTCTATGTACTCGTCCATGAACGAATTTAGCGTGCTCACGACGGGAAGGGGTGCGCTCTTTCCGAGTCCGCATAGTGCAGTGTTGATTATGAGGTCGGCGAGGCTTCGTAGTTCGTCGATGTCCTCCATTCTGCCGTTACCCGCTACGATGCGTTCAAGTATTTCGAGCATTCGCAGAGTACCTTCACGGCACGGGACGCACTTTCCGCATGATTCTCTGTGTGTGAACTCCATGAAGAAGCGAGCAACTTCCACCATGCATGTATTTTCGTCCATTACGACGAGTCCGCCCGAACCGACAATAACGCCGAGTTTCTTCACGCTGTCGAAATCAAGAGGCTCATCAAGCTGTGCTTCCGTCAGACATCCTCCTGAAGGCCCGCCGATTTGCACCGCCTTGAACTTTCTGTCGTCCCTTATGCCGCCGCCGATGTCGAAAATGATTTTTCGCGGAGTAATCCCGAACGGAACTTCAACAAGCCCGGTATTTCTCACTGCGCCCGTAAGTGCGAATGTCTTTGTGCCTGGGCTGTTCTCCGTGCCTATGCTCCTGTACCATTCAGCACCGTCAAGAATAATCTGCGGTACGTTGGCGTAAGTTTCTACGTTGTTGAGGACGGTAGGTTTCGCGAATAGTCCCTGCTCGACAGTTCGCGGAGGTTTGACGCGGGGCATTCCACGTTTGCCCTCGATTGATGCAGTGAGCGCGCTTCCTTCACCGCAAACAAAAGCACCTGCTCCCCTGTTGATGTTGAGCTTGAACGAGAAGCCCGAACCCAAAATGTTATCGCCGAGCAAGCCTCGTTCTGTTGCCTGCTGTATTGCGAGAGTGAGACGTTTCACCGCGAGGGGATATTCGGCACGTACATAGATGTAGCCTTCCTGAGCACCGACAGCATAAGCCGCAATAATCATGCCTTCTATCATTCGGTGCGGATCTCCCTCCATTATCGAGCAGTCCATGAACGCACCGGGGTCTCCCTCGTCGCCGTTGCACACCACGTAGCGTATTTTCTCCGGCTGTCCTGCAACCTGCTGCCACTTTTTGCCCGCGATAAATCCACCGCCGCCCCTGCCGCGTAATTTGCTGTCGAGAACGGTCTTAATCACCTCATCGGGTGTCATCGTGAACAGTGCCTTAGCGAGTGCCTGATACTCTCCCGCAGAAATTGCCTCATCTATGCTCTCCGGGTCAATCGTTCCGCAAGTCTTCAGCACCACGCGCGTCTGTCCCTTGTAGAAGGGTATTTCGTCCTGGTTGTAGCATTCTTCGCCGGTGATTTTGTTCTTGTAGAGAAGTCTGTTCACAATTTCCCCGCGCTTCACAGTAACATCAAAAATCTCTTCGCAGTCTTCAGGGTGTACTTTCGTGTAGAGCACACCTAGAGGCTCAATGCGTACTAACGGCCCCTGTTCACAGAATCCCAAACAGCCGGACTTGTGCACATGAGGATGTTTTACGTGTGTTGCGAACTCTACAGTGATGTTTGTGTCTTTGGCAAGTTCGCTCATTTTCTCCCAAACTTTCAGGGAGCCGCTAGCCTGACAGCCAGTCCCCGCGCACACCAAAATTCTCACGTCTTCCTTCTTGACTGCCTCGTGATATTTTTCGCGCAGAGTGTTAAGTTCGTCTATGCTGGTAATTTTTTCGCTCATGATTTCGCCGCCTCCTCACGCAAATCCTTTATGAGGCTCGTAGCCTTGTCGGGTGTCATTGCCGGGTGTACGTGATCATTGACCATCAACGCCGGAGCAAGACTGCACGCGCCCAAGCATGACACTGTTTCGACCGTGAACAGCATATCGTCGGTTGTATGTTTCTTGTCGGAAAGGCCAAGTTCCGAACGCAGACGTTCAAGCACCGGAAGAGACTGCCGCACATGACACGCTGTACCGTCGCACACGCGTATGATGTATTTCCCTTTCGGCTCGAACGAAAACCTCTCGTAGAAGCTCGCAACACTGTAAGCCTTTGTCTCTGTGATGCCTATGTGTTTTGCGATGTACGGGAGAAGCTCAAGAGGCACGTAATTATATGTCTCCTGCACCTCGTGGATTATCGGAATCAGTGAACGTTCCTGCGCCGGGTATTTGTTCATTATCTCGTCAGCCTTTGTGTAAAATGACTGCTCAAGCATAAAAAAATTCCCCCCTCATGAAATTTTTAAATAAATAGGAGAATAATATTTGATGAAACTTCAACGGGGAATTATCAAAAAGTTCATGAGTAATTATGAATAATGATAACGGCTTATTATCTGCTTGTGCTATCATGAAACACATTCACTACATAAAGGAGGAATTAATTTCATGTGGGACGAATATTTTGATACTAATTCTGTTTCTGAAATACGCGTCAAGACAACAGTATATTTCGGAGCCGGAGCAGTAGCAAAAATTGACGGCATAATCGAAACGCTCAAAGCTCGCGGAATAAATCATGTGCTGTGCATGACGGGAGGAAGAAGCTACAAGCTGACAGGAGCATATGACCACCTAGAAGCCGCCTGCAAAAAACACGGAGTGGGTATCACCCTCTACAACAAAGTAACTCCCAACCCAACGACGACAGCAATAGACGAGGCAGCAGAACTCGGAAGGAAGGACGGAGCAAAGGCAGTAATCGGTATCGGAGGAGGAAGTCCCATTGATGCCGGAAAAAGCGTCGCAGTACTCCTGGCATATCCCGGCAGGACGGCAGAAGATCTCTACACGTTCAAGTTCACTCCCGATCATGCTGTGCCGATAATCGCGGTCAACCTCACGCACGGAACAGGCACGGAAGTCGACAGGTTTGCGGTTGCGACAATCCCGCATCTGAACTTCAAGCCGGCAATTGCGTATGACTGCATTTACCCGGAATACTCGATAGATGACCCAGCATTGATGACAAAGCTAGCTCCTAACCAGACACGTTATGTATCGATTGATGCTGTGAATCACGTCGTTGAAGCGGCAACAAGCATAGTAGCCAACCCGTTATCGATAGCGTTCGGGATTGAGACAATAAGGCTCGTAGCAAAATATCTTCCCAAAGCCATCGAGAACCCTGAAGACATCAAAGCGCGTTATGCCCTTCTCTACGCATCAATGATTGCCGGAGCAGGTTTCGACAACGGACTGCTTCACTACACGCACGCACTTGAGCACCCTCTTAGCGGAATGAAGCCCGAACTCACTCACGGCTTGGGACTGGCGATACTGCTTCCTGCTGTTGTTCTTGAGTGCTACCCTGCAAGGCCGAAAGTATTTGCTGAACTTTTCGCACCCATTGTTCCCGGACTGAAGGGAAATCCTGACGAGGCAGAAACTGCTGCGGCTGGTGTCGAAAAATGGCTGGCTTCTGTCGGAGTGCCTGAAAAACTCTCTGATGTCGGATTCAGTGAGAGTGATATAGAGCCTCTCTGCAAACTTGCGCTTGAAACTCCGTCGCTCGGCGGTCTTCTTGGGTGTGCTCCTGTACCGTCATCACCTGAACGCATCAAGAGAATTTATACCAACTCTTTCAAGTCCATAGCGTAAACAACAAAAAAACCTCCCCGGAGTTTTTTCTTTTCTGAGGAGGCATATTTTTTTGATGTCCTATTCTCTATACTCTTTCTCTCGTGCCGTAATAAGCGTTCAGATACATCTGCTTGATTTCGCTCATTAACGGGTAGCGCGGGTTAGCTCCTGTGCACTGGTCATCAAATGCCTGTTCCGTCATAGCGTCAAGGCGTGCAAGAAAATCTTGTTCGTCAGGAACATAATCCCTGATTGTCTGCTTAATCCCGACTCTGGCTTTGAGTTCGTCGATTGCCCTGATGAGGTTTTCGAGTTTTTCCTCGTCCGAATTTCCTCCGAGTGCGAGATATTCAGCAACTTCCGCATAACGCCTCAACGTGTGCGGGTGATCATACTGCGGGAATGTTCCCATTTTCACCGGCCTCTCTTCGGAGTTGAAGCGCAGTACTTCGTCAATCATCAGAGCATTCGCCAGTCCGTGAGCAAGATGATGGAATGAGCCGAGCTTGTGCGCCATTGAGTGGCATACTCCCAAGAACGCATTAGCAAAAGCCATTCCTGCCATTGTTGCGGCATTTGCCATTTCGTCGCGGGCTTTCACGTCATTTTGTCCGTTCTCGTAAGCTCTGGGCAGATACTCGAATATTACCTTGAGTGCCTTCAACGCAAGACCGTCCGTGTAATCAGTGGCCATCATTGACGCATATGCTTCCAGTGCATGAGTTACCGCGTCAATACCTGAATATGCAGTAAGTCCTTTCGGTGCTGTCATATGGCAGTCCGCATCGATTATGGCCATGTCGGGCATGAGTTCATAATCAGCAAGAGGATATTTTGTCCCGGTCTTCTCGTCAGTGATTACCGCGAACGGAGTAACTTCGGAGCCTGTACCTGCGCTTGTCGGTATAGCGATAAAGTATGCCTTTTCGCCCATATGAGGGAATGTGTATACTCTCTTGCGTATGTCCATAAACCTCATAGCCATATCCATAAAGTCAGCTTCAGGATGCTCATAGAGAACCCACATGATTTTTGCCGCGTCCATTGCAGAGCCTCCGCCCAGCGCGATAATAACATCAGGCTTGAACTCGCTCATGTGTGCAGCTCCTGCCTTGGCACTTGCAAGTGTCGGATCCGGTTCAACGTTGAAGAATGTTGCGTGCTGTATTCCGAGTTCGTCGAGCTTGTTCGTGATGGGACGTGTATGTCCGTTGTTGTACAGGAAACTGTCAGTTACTATGAAGGCGCGCTTCTTGTGCATTACGTTCTTGAGTTCATCGAGAGCTACGGGCAGGCTTCCTTTCTTGAAGTAGACTTTTTCGGGTGCTCTGAACCAAAGCATGTTTTCTCTCCTCTCTGCTACTGTCTTAATGTTCAGAAGATGTTTTACGCCTACGTTCTCTGATACGGAATTGCCTCCCCATGAGCCGCAGCCTATTGTGAGGGTCGGGGCAAGCCTGAAGTTGTAGATGTCCCCGATTGCGCCCTGAGCTGTCGGACAGTTCACCATAATTCTGCCGGTCTTCATGCGCTGTGAGAACTCTGCAAGTTTCTCTTTCTCCGTCTCGACATTGAGATAAACCGCAGAAGTATGTCCGCGTCCTCCGTCCTGCACAAGATGTTCTGCTTTGTTCAGTGCGTCCGTGAAATTTTCTGCTCTGTACATGGCCAGGAGAGGTGATAATTTTTCGTGTGCAAACGGCTCTGAAGGTTCAACGCTCTCAACTTCACCGATGAGAATTTTTGTGCGCTCGAATACATTAATGCCTGCCATTTCAGCTAGTGTTGTAGCTTTCTGTCCGACGATTTTTGCGTTCAGTGAGCCGTCAGGATTGAGGATTATTGCGCGGACTTTATCAAGCTCATCATGATTCAGCAAGTGGCATCCCCTGTCAGCAAATTCTGCCTTCACAGCATCATATACGCCGTCAAGAACAATCACTGACTGTTCAGAAGCACATATAACTCCGTTGTCGAAAGTCTTTGAGTGTATTATCGAACTTACCGCTAACTTTATGTCGGCACTGTCATCAATGATTGCGGGGGCATTTCCGGGACCTACACCGATTGCCGGCTTTCCGGAAGAGTATGCTGCTTTTACCATTCCCGGCCCGCCTGTAGCGAGAATGAGGTCTGATTCACGCATTAGCATATTTGTCATGTCGAGTGTCGGTACATCAATCCACGCGATAATATTTTCGGGTGCTCCTGCCTTCACAGCGGCTTCAAGCACAATTTTTGCCGCCTCAACCGTACATTTTTTCGCTCGCGGGTGCGGGCTGACTATAATGCCGTTGCGTGTCTTGAGTGCAAGAAGTGTCTTGAAGATTGCTGTTGCTGTCGGGTTTGTCGTGGGAATTACTGCTCCGATTATTCCGACTGGTTCAGCAATTTTCTTTATGCCGTATGCTGTATCTTCCTCGATTATTCCGCAAGTCCTCGTGTTCTTGTAAGTATTGTAGACGTATTCAGCTGCGTAGTGGTTCTTTATGACTTTGTCTTCAGCAATTCCCATTCCTGTTTCTTCTGCTGCCATTTTCGCGAGGGGAATTCGTGCCTGATTTGCGGCTGTTGCGGCTGCGAGAAAAATTTTGTCTACTTGTTCCTGCGTGAATGAAGAAAACTTTTTCTGAGCTTCCCTCACCCGTAATAATGCGGCTTCAAGTTTTTCCGGGCTGTCCGTGATTTCATATTCTGCCAAATTAACATTACCTCCTGCAAAATAAATTCTTTGTGCAACAATGCGCTTGATGTACGTAATGACGAAGATATTAAGCTACTGAGTTTTTATTTATACACAAATACATACATTATTATATCCATCAAACTTTTTATGGGCATTACCAAAATCTATAACGCTTCAATAAAATTATTATGTGCGGACGTAAAGTTATACGTTCAAAAATTATTGCGTATGGACTTGTGAACTTCCGTAATAAATTTGTTGTCGAGATCTGACAGCTTGTAGTTCTTGCGGTAAATGAGAACGTCTTTATACACCTTCATGTTGTCGGGGCATTCACGCTGAACGAGTCCATGACGCGCCAGAATCTTTTCGGGGACGGGCGATACCCACATGAACGTTTCGGGGTTGTCGGACAGCAGGTAGAACTGACTTCCTCGCTCGAACACAAATATACGCCGCTGAATGTTGTCGGGAAGTTCTTCCTTTCTGACTATGGCGGACGGCAGGGTCGGCACAAACGGATCGGCGTGCGCAATCTCGATTAACTGCTTGAGGTCGTCGAAATGTATCGTGTCTTTCTGTGCGATGGGGTTATTTTTGCTCATGATGAGTACATAGTGGAATTTCACGACGAGTTCACTCGCAAGCCCCTTCTCCTCAAGAGTATCAACGAAATATTTATCGTATCCCGTCGCATATCGTATTATGCCCAGCCTGTAATTTACCTCAAGAATATTCTTTATGGCTCTGTACGGGTTAGTTTCTTTGTAGTACAGTTCGACGGGGTCATTGCCGATTTCCCGCGAAAACCTCACGAATGCATCAGCTATATAGCTCGCTCTCGGCACAGAGATAGAGAATTGTCGCTTCTCCGGCTGCGGCTCTTTGAATGCGCGTTCTACGTCGTCAATCTGTTCCAGGATTTTTTTTGCGTAGTGCACGAACTCTTCTCCGCGGCGGGTCAAGTTCATTCCTTTGGACGAGCGGTCGAATATCATTATTCCCAAGTCTGCTTCAAGTTCTTTGATTGACCTGCTCAAATTCGGAGGTGCTATCAATAATTCTTCGGAAGCTCTGTTCAGTGAACCGGCATTTGCAACTTCAACAGCGTATTTCATGTGCAGTATGTTCAAGTTAATTTTTCCTCCCCACTCCTTTTTTGTATGATAATCAAAAAATTTTATGCGCGGAATAATCAAAAACGGCAACCGTATATTATCAAAATTCATAACTGCTAATTATCTCTGTTAATCATTCCCGAAATGCTGCATAGTTTCTATAATTCTCTGTGCTAAGGCGGACAAAATTGAGACAAGTATACGCACTCGGCACTGCTGAGGGTAAATTATGCTTCCCCCTCATATTTTGTTTGCGAAATTTTTACCTTGAATTGTGGGGGAGCTTTTCTCGGAGCTTCCTCATTAATTTCTTACATTAACTGCTTGCCACGACAAAAAAATTCTTATTGCAATTTGTGAAAAATGTTCTAGAATTTGCGCGATTTTTTTATCTTAACTCTAGAGAGGAAGAATGTTTCATTGTGCAAGCGTCCCAATCTTTTACTTTCGATTTTTGTGCTCCTTGTTAGCGCGTTAATAGTTACGTTCGGCGTTGTCGATGTCGAACTCGAATCAGGCTCGCATTTCGGGCTTGGCCTTCCCGCACAAGTTCCACTGTTATTCGCTACAATCTTTGCGGCACTCATCGGTGCATTATACCTCAAGCGTTCGTGGTCAGAACTCGAAAAAGGTATGGCCGGAGCTATTCAGGTATCAATTCAGGCGATAGTAATTCTTGTTCTTGTCGGTTGTCTTGTCGGCTCATGGATACAGAGCGGAGTAGTTGCCACGATGATTTATTACGGGCTTGAAGTCATGACACCGAGATACTTCTATCTTGCCTCACTCATAATTTCCGTAGTCGTTGCGATTGCTACCGGGTGCTGCTGGACGACAAGTTCTACGGTCGGTGTTGCGTTGATAGGAATTAGCGCGGGGCTTGGGCTTCCCTTACCGATAACGGCGGGCTTCGTGATTTCGGGAGCGTATTTCGGCGATAAGATCTCTCCGCTTTCCGACACAACTAACCTCGCACCGGCTGTAGCAGGGAGTGAACTTTTCGATCACGTGAAAGCAATGCTGTGGTCGACAGTCCCGACGCTTCTGATTACGGCGTTGATAGCGTTCATGATGGGCGACAGTGCGCAGGGGTCTGACGGCGGGAGAATTGCGCTCATCCAGAGCATGATGCGTGCGGAGTTCAACATATCGCTATGGGCATTCATACCGCCTATGGTGATAATCGTTATGGCATTCCTGAAAATCCCCGCAATTCCCGGAATAGTGGCAGGAATAACCGCAAGCCTGATTTTGTCGCTCGTTCGTGGGTCTACGGCGCAGGAAGCAATGAACGTTCTCTTCTCCGGCTATGTTCCCGAACATCTCGGAGCATTCGCTGAAGCAGCAACCCCTGAAGCAATGACGGAAATCACCGGGGCATTCAGTCAGGCGTTCACGGCCGGGAGTCCTGCACTGACAGTAACTGCTGATGTGTTCTCGAAAGTCGGCGGGCTTCTGACACAGTTATTCACTCGCGGCGGAATGACCTCGATGCTTGAGACTATATGCCTGATTGTTGTTGCGTTGTCGCTCGGCGGAATTATGGAGGTCTGCGGTTTCCTTGACGTGATACTCGACGCGTTGATGCGGCACGTAAAGAGTGTTACGGGCATGATTGGCTCTGTGCTTGCGTCGGCGTTTATGGCGAATGTGTTTTTGAGCGAGCAGTATCTGTCAATCATTGTTCCGGGCAGAATGTTCAAGCGTGCGTTTGATGAGCGTACCTGGCCGAACGGGAAAAAGTTAGCACCCGTGATGTTATCGCGTTCACTTGAGGACAGCGGCACAATGACGAGCGTATTAGTCCCGTGGAACACTTGCGGAGTGTATGTGAGTTCGGTGCTGGGTGTTGCGACG
>CAJOED010000016.1:1968-15947 GCA_905233335.1 uncultured Synergistales bacterium | reverse complement strand
CACACAATCATGCCGGAAGCTCTTGAAAAATGGGATGAAAGCCTTATCAAGGAACTCCTTCCTGAGATCTACGACATCATCTTCATGATAAATGAAGAATACCTCGCTGAGATGTACAGAAAGGATATCAAGAAAGAAAGCATCGAAGTCATGAAGATCATAAAGGGCGGACAGGTTCACATGGCAAATATGGCTACCTACTGCTCATCATATGTAAACGGTGTTGCTCAGATCCATACTGAGATCCTGAAGGCCAATACTCTCCACGACTGGTACACTGTTTATCCTGAACGTTTCCAGAACAAGACAAACGGTATCACACAGAGAAGATGGCTTGCTCTCTGCAACGAGGAACTTTCAGCACTCACGCGGGAACTTGATGAGCTTGAAGCGTCATTCATCGGTAAACTTCACGAGAAGAATTTTTCGGACGAGGGAGAATTTTTGCGTTCACGAATTGACCCGGCAGAACTCGACAAATTACGCAAGGAATACAGACGACTCACCGACCGAATGAATGAAGTGAAAGGTGCGCGGGACAACCTGCAAAAGAGCCTCGACGCGAAACACGCAATGAACATCACCCAACAGCCTCCCGAAGAAGTCAGAGCAGAATATGAGCGGCAAGAAACGGAACTCCGCAAGCATCACGGGAGACTGGCGGTGCTTGAACAGGAAATTACGAACGCAAAAGGTCTTCAGTCGGAAATAGAGAAACTCACGCATGACTACGAAACACAAAAAGAAATCGCAAAAAACTGGGCGGCATTGAGTGAGCTGATTGGGTCTGCTTCGGGTGATAATTTCCGGGTATTTGCCCAGAAAGTAACGCTGAAACTTGTCGTGAATAATGCCAACGAGTATTTGCGGAAAATGAACGGACGCTACACGCTGATATTGCGCCCTGAAAGCGAGAAGCTCGAACTTAGCGTGCGGGACAACGAGCAGGCCGGAGAGATACGTCCCACCGAAAACTTGTCGGGCGGAGAGAGATTCATCATCAGCCTTGCACTTGCGCTTGGCCTGTCGCAAATTTCCGGGAGCAGAGCACGGGTCGACTCGCTGTTTCTTGACGAGGGATTCGGCTCTCTCGATGATGACGCACTCAATACAGCCCTCGATGCGCTCGGTGAAGTTCATCGTGAAGGACGCACAATAGGTATAATATCTCACGTTTCGGCACTCAAAGAGAGAATAGCCGCACAAATTAACGTCATCCCGAAAAGTGAGGGCGTGAGCATCATCAAAGGCCCGGGGTGTTCAGGGTAATACGCCTCAAAAAATGACGCAATGATGATAATATCTATAGAGCCTCTTGTGAAAAGGAAGATGATTTTCTTGCGTAACAAAAAATTTTGGGCGTTAGTGTTCATTCTTGGCCTGTTCGTAATGATGTTTTCAGGGTGCGGCGGTACCCTTCAGGACGACGAAACCTCTTCTGATACCGACACCACCGACGACTCCGAATCCACCGCTACAGACACCGAAACTTACAGCATAGCGGAAATTCTTGACGGGAGCTGGGCAGTAATCGATGACGAAGTTTCTACGACACTCTCATACAACGACAGCGACGACGTAGAACTGCAGATGATTTCTGTACGCATGTTATTCAGCAGCACAACTACCAGCGGCAACACGGGAACTTCAAGCGTAACGAGCCACCAAAGATGGCGGGCATTCCTCGACAGCGACAACGTCAGGACAAGACTTGATGATGTGTATCTTGATGTTGACGACGCAATCATGACCATGACGCGCGCTGAAGGAAGCAAGTGGCGTTGTGTGCTTCATGATGCAGATAATACGGTGATGATTATAGACGTAACTTCACCGACAACGATACAGGTAACACAAATGGGAGCAGCAAATATATACGCAAATTACAGCATGGACTACAGCATTACGTTCACCATGCGCAAACAGAATTAGTTACCACGCCCGCAGTAAAATCTGAAGTCGCATTCACGGCAAATTTCCGGGTCTTTGGCCTTTGCGCTGAAGTCCCGGCTCACTATCTTTGCTACAGTGTCATCAAAACCCTTCATGATGTTCTCGGCTTCTTCCGGGTTGTAAGTGTATGTTATTTCGGGTGCGTTGGTGTTCTCGCCGGTGTAGTAGAGCTTCATGCGCGAAACTTTCAGCCCCGACGACTTCTCGACGAGATACGCATAAACGTTCAACTGCCGCCTGTATGTTTCGAGGAGTTCACGGTCGCGGTTTATGTTGATGTTAGGTTTCGGCCCCGACTTGAAGTCAGTAATCTCCGTCCCGCCGTCCCTCATCGTGATGAGATCTATTTTCCCCTCAAGTATATAGTTCTCCCGCAGTGCTTTTGCTTCATTCTCCGCCCTGAATACTGCTGACCAGTCGCTGCCCTGATGCCGCACGTAATTCATGACTTGGGACAATGCCGCCTCACGTCCTGCCCTCGACAAATACGCCTGATGTGTTCTCGATAAGTGCTCGTAATTCTCCCTGAACCACTCCGAAATATTCTGTTCGGTTATCCTGTTCTCCTCGTGGTTAAGTGCCGCACGGTGAATGTCCTCAATCGTTGCATGTATCAGCGTACCCATGAATGTACTTTGTGAGACGCGCGGAGAAAATTCGAGTTCACGCAGAAACTTATACTGTGTCGGGCATGTTTCGTACGTCAATATATCTCCCGTGAATGAATACGTATGCTTTGCCCCCGCTCCTGCTGACTGCGTAATCTCTGCTTCTGCCGGAGAAAATACCTCGTCGGCATCGTCGAGAGTGTTATATGCTCCCTCAAGATATTTTGACGGAGTGTTAGCGTCCTCTTTGCATGTGAGAATCAGCAAGTCCCGCGCACGTGAAAATGCTACGTAATACAGCCGCCAGAAGTCGAAAAACTTTATGCTGTCGTACGGTTCAAATTCCGGCCTCCGTGAGTAGCTCTCCTGAATGTTCCGCATGAGTTCAGTATTACGGTCGCGCTGTATGTTGGTGTCGGGGAACGCCCATAGAGAGTCCACGAATACCACCGGGAACTGTGCGCCTTTCGCCTGATGTATCGTCATGAACGCAACATGCCCGGAAGGAATATTCTCCGTATCGCTCTCGTACTCATCAAGTCCCTCGTCAATCTGGAACTTCATGTATATGTTCATCATCATCGTAAATTGCTGTGCTATATATTTCGAGTGAAGGTTATTGATGTTGTAATTGTGCTCGTAGTCCCGTAATATCTTGGCCAGGCGTGCAAGGTTTCGTGCGGGACGCTGTGCCTTTGCTGTGTCGTTCATGTCAACATCAAGCGCATGGTTGAACGGTAGAAACGCAAAAAGTTCATACAGCAGATCCGAATACGTATAGTTCGTATAGCCGTCGAGCTTCTCATGAAACGCTCTTTTTCCCATCAGCCATTTCTTGAGGTCAGAATACGCGGGCTTGTCGATGTATCGCGCTACATTCTTGAGGCAGTTTCGGTAGTACGTTATGTATTCCGGCTCTGTACCGTTGAAGCGGAACTCTCCTGCCTCCAACGCCTTTAGGTATTTCGGGAACATCGAGATGAGGCACCCAAGCGCAAAATGTATCTCCGGCCTCCTGAAAAACATATTCGAACGCGGCGAATACACATTGATATTGTTGTTTTCGAGAAACTGTGAAAGCTCCTGTACTGCTTTTGCCTTCACCGACCTGAACAGAAACGCAATCTGGTTATAGTCATCAACTTTCAGCGAACGAATGAACGACAATATTTTTTCGTGCCAGTCGTCCCGGTCATTAAGTCCCGCAAGCCGGAAAACAGACGGGTAACTTTTCGCTTCCCTGTACGGCTCTATCTTCTTGGGATGCCGGAAGTTGTCCCACGTGAAAAATCTGCTCGTATCACTCATCCATTCACC
Organism: uncultured Synergistales bacterium; assembly: GCA_905233335.1. GTDB lineage: Bacteria > Synergistota > Synergistia > Synergistales > Aminobacteriaceae > JAFUXM01. The sequence goes on along the minus strand of CAJOED010000016.1, from coordinate 12,069 downwards.
GAAAAACTTTATGATGCCGGGCGTAGATCTGTAGTTCAGCATGAGTCGTACTATCCTGCACTCATTCTTTGCGAACTTGTCCGGGAACTCAAGAATATTCCTGACTGTTGCGCCCCTGAAACGGTACAAGCTCTGATCGTCATCACCGACAACACAGATATTTTTTCCCTCGCCCGCAATGAGAAAGATTAACTGTTCCTGCACGTAATTAGTATCCTGGTACTCGTCAATCATGATGTAGCGTATTCTGCTCGTGAGGTCGTCGAGGATTTCGGGGTTGTCGCGCAACAACTTGTATGTTTCCACCAGCAGTGCCGACCAGCTCAACGCATTATTCGCCGCAAGCATATCATCATGAACTTTCATTGCACGGCCAAGCGCAGAAACTGCCGGGGCTTTGTCCTTCATGAGTTCTTCGGGGTCTGCAAGCTCTTCTGACAGCGCGTTGATGTAGTCGCGTAACTCTTTGGCTCTGTTCCACCTTCCCTGAGTCATGAACACGTCATTAATGCCGGGTATCTCCTCAAACTTTTTCATGTTCTGCATGATCGTATATGAGTGTCCGAACTCGTCAAGTATCCTGAAATTGCGTTTGAAGGCTGTGAACTCTATGTACTCATTCAGAACGCGCTCGCATATCACGTGGAAAGTCCCGGTGTACATTGCTCCCGTGTCCGCGTGAATGTTCCGCAGCGATAATTCCTCCGTTATTCGTGCTGTGAGTTCCTGCGCGGCTTTGTCGGTGAAGGTTGCCAGCATGATATTTTCGGGTTTCACTCGTCGTTTCTGTATCAGGAATACAGCCCTTTGTACGAGCGTAAAAGTTTTTCCCGTTCCCGGCCCGGCGATAATGAGCAAAGGCCCGTTGGTGTTCGTGATGGCTTCTTTCTGTGCCTCGTTAGCGTTTCCGAAATCGAAATCCGAAAAGTCCTCCGGCAAAAATTTCTGTGCTTCCTGAACGGGTAATTTTTCGGGCGAGGCTCCCAAGTACGACAGCAGATATTCACCTGGCTTCTTGTCCTCAAAAAATCGCGTGAGTGTTCTGTCGGCGTTCCTGATGTCGTTTCGTGAGGCAAGTATGAAGCATTCCGCCTTCTGCCCCGCGCACGTTATCTCCTGCGAGTAGTCAGCAGGTGTTTCGGGGATCTCGTAGTGTATGATGTACTTCATGTCATGCCCGGAAATTTCCCGGTATATTTTTCTCGGCATGATGATAATTTTCTCGTCCCGGAACTTTTCCCGGAGCTTGTATGCTTCTTCAGGGGTTGCGGTGTAAATCACTCCTGCAATATCTTTCTTCTGTGCGATAATCTCATTCAGTGCCTCGTCTTTGTGCTCGGTGCGTATGACTTTGTACGTTATGCCTTCACGCTCAAAACCAGCAACAACTTTCAGCGGTGAATGCAGGTCAGCCAGCTTCATGAGGTCATTGCGTGAGTTCGGGCTTGTCGAGTCCGCGAATATTCCGACGGGAGTGCGCCGTGTGTTGAGGGATTTCACAAAGTCCCGGTAGTCTTTCAGTCCGTCATACTCTGCCCATAGTGCTATTATCGCCGTCATTGAGAGTTCTGCAGCTTTCAGGGCGTTGATGATGTCGTCGCTTTTCAGGTCATCGAGCGAGGCATAAAGTATCTTGCATGTCCCGTTCTTTATCTTGCGGAGAACTTCACGTCGTTTTGTCGGTGATATTGACGGCGTGAGAATTTCGGAGTGTGCGTCGTGTGTCTTCACTTTGGGAGTTTCGGGAGTGATTACGAGAGTGAGTCCCGGCATCAACAGTGCGGGCAGTCTGTAGCATAAACTTTTCCCATACCCGTCCGGCATGGAGCAGAACACATCACGCCCCGACAGTAACGCATCAATAACTTCCTCCTGACCTGCTCTGAACTCGTCAAACCCAAAGTGCTGGCGCAATAATGACACGAGGTAGCCGGGCTTTTTCGGTTCGGGCGGGACAACCTGCGGAGTGTTCGTCTGCTGTACTATCGCTAAAAGTTTCCGGCTCTGTTCTTGTGCTTCCGTGAGCTGTACTTTGAGGCTCGTGATCTCCTCGTTGCGGCTCTCTATCTCTGCATTGAGCGTCGTGATTGCATCGTTGAGGGTCTTTATCTGTTCTTCCTGGCGCGATATTTTCTCCGTCAATAATTTTGCACGTGCGTTTATGAGATTCTGTACCTGCTGCTGTTCTTCTCCCGTCAAAAAATTTCTCTCCTTTCGTGAATATTGCTATTATAAAATCTTTCATTGATACACGAAACAAAAAATGATAATATCTTCACATTTTGCTATATGGAGGTTTCTTTAGTAATGGCACTTTCTATCACAAAGGCATCATCAAGTTCTTCACTCACGATTACACTCGACGGCAGACTCGACACAACGACAGCTCCACAGCTTGAAGCAGAACTCAACACCAGCATCAACGGCGTGAAGGATCTTGTGTTCGACATGGCATCACTCGCGTATGTTTCTTCTGCGGGCTTGCGTGTGCTCCTGAAGGCACAGAAAATCATGAACAAGCAGGGGAAAATGACCATCAAGAATGCCGGGCAGGAGATACTTGAGATTTTCGAAGTAACTGGTTTCGACGAAATTCTGAACATCGAAAAGTAATTCATGCTTGATTTTCAACCAGTAACCATCGGAAGCAGAGAAGTAATACAGCAATACATGATGAGTTACGGCGGAGGGTCATGCCAGCATTCGTTCGTGTCGTCGTTCTGCCTTTATGGGAAGTACGGCGATATGTTCTGCGAGCATGAAGGCTTCCTGTACGTCCTGCGTTCAAAGAAATGTTGCGGCAATGAACGCGTTTATCTTTTCCCGATGGGCGATGTTTCCGGCGTAAAGTCAGCAGTCGATAACGTCCTGAATGACGCGCACGAAAATAATTCCCTCGTGAAGTTCGAGACCGTAACAGAAAGCGCAAAAGACATCATCACTAATCTTTTTCCCGGAAAATTTTCTGTTGAGTACAGCCGAGATTTATCAGAATACGTTTACCGCACAGAACATCAGGTCAATCTTCCCGGCCACGAACTTGCAACAAAGCGCAAGAATATTCACAAGTTCTTCAGGGACTACGACGGACGCTGCAGCATCACGAGAATAACTCCCGAACACATCGAGGGCATAAGGACGTTTCAGCGTGAATGGCTTGCGTCAAAGTTATTGAGCGAGTACGACCTACAGCATGACTTACAGCTCGAACAGGAGAACGACGGAATACAGACAGCACTCGATAATTTTTTCGCGCTTGGCCTTTCCGGGATAGTGTTATTCATTGACGGAAGTATTAAGGGTTATGCTTACGGTGCTCCTTTGTCGGAAAAAGTTTTTGACGCAATCGTCGAGAAGGGAGATAAGAACATTCCGAACATCTACAGGGTACTCAACCGGGAATTTTCGCGTCTCTGCTGTGAGGGCTATGAATACATCAACCGCGAGGAAGATTTAGGCATTGAGGGACTGCGGACGACAAAGACACGTTACAAACCTGAATACATGATAGAGAAATTTATACTAAATGAGCATATTAGAAGCTAACATATCACTGTTTATCATAACTCTTTTGGGATCTGTGCAATATGTTTTTCTTGCGGGAGTTCCTGAAAGCGTTTCACATTTTGCGTTCCTGTGCGTTACGAATCTTGCGGGTTTCATAATATCGTTTGTGTTTTTTTTCGGCGAACTTTTCCGTCTCGATGCCAGGCAGGTACTTCAAAGCATAATACTTTCTGCCGAGCTTGTCGTGTTCAACCTGTTTATGCTGCTTGGAGCTTCCGGCACTGACACAACGATAACTGCTGCTGTGCTGTCGTCATATTTCGTTTTCGTCGTGATATTCTCCGCCCTGTTCATGAAACATGCTCCTACTTTGGGAACTATCGCGGGAATTTTTACGGTGCTTGCGGGACTGTTCCTGATGACCGACGCGAACATTCACGGCCTCATGAACGCAAATATATTCTACCTTGTTGTTGCTGATGCTGCCTTTGCGCTGTACATCATGACGACGGGAGCATATGCTGCAAGTTCCAACCCGTCAATACTTGCGATGGGTCAGATGTTTTTCTGTTTTGTGTTTTCGCTGGCACTATGGGCTGCTGAAGTCATGTTTTTCGGAGCGTCCTTCACTCTTCCTTCTGACAGTGCATTCTGGGGAGCAGTAATCTACGTGAGCTTCTTCATACGTGGGCTTTACGGCATTGTACAGATATACGCACAAAGATATGTTACTCCGCTGAATACGTCATTGATATTTTCGACGGAGATAATTATCACTATGGCAATTTCCCCGTTAATGACGCAATTTTTCGGGACACCGCCTGAAAGCATTACGACCCTGAAGATTGCGGGAGGTGTGGTTGCAGTTCTCGGACTTCTCATGACGGAGCCGGCAATATTCGGTGCCATCAAAAAATTTTTCTCCGCAGGGCTGAACGTAAAAATCATTCTTGCTTCTGCTGTTGCGTATGCTGTGATTGATTACCCCGTACAGACGACCGGGCTTCTTTCTGTACATTCCGGCCTCAAAAACTTCATGCCGTTCACTATGGGTTTGTTCTTTGGGACTCACGGCGTTATAGGCTGCTGTATCGGCTGCGTGATGTCGTTTGCTGTGCTTGGCCTGAATTACTCGGCAATGTTGCATGAATGCGCGTATATTTCCGTGTGCGGCTTGGGAATATGGGCGGGGTGGCATTTCTTTTCACATTCACACAAAATATTTTTCAGGACACCGAAACACTACGCAAGGTATATTATTCTCGTTGCTGTTCTGTCTGCAATGTGCTTTGACGTGAAAATTTCGTGCTCATACTTCATTTGCGGCATACTGATAGCTCTTCCGCTGAATATACTTTTCGGGAGTGTCTTGGGAGTCGAGCCGGTACTGCCTGCGGGGACATCGATCAATGACGACGCTGATTTTGTGATTGACGCTGACCCGGAGAGCCTGACGCGTGCTAATGATGTTCTTGAGGAAGCCGGGCATACAGCAGGAGAAAAAACGAAACAGATATTTGAGCTTCAGAGCTGTATAGAGGAACTCACAATCAGGATACTCAAAGCACAGCCGGAAGCAAAAATTCATGTTCGAGTTCGTTTCGGTTATGCGGTGTCGGTGAAAATGGACAGTGAAGGCAAGAAATACAACCCGTTCACGATAACGAAAGATGAGGACATACTCGACATCATGAGCCTGAAAATCATAAAGCACCGTGCGTTGAGAGCGTCATACAGTTACAGGAACGGAAAAAATTTTGTGCATGTCATAGTGTAGAAAGCGTGAGAAATTTATGTTAAGTAGTTTGTTGTCTCCTTCTGACTGCGCGTCGTGCAAGTTCTGCTGTTCATACCGCCGTGTAAGTCTATGGGAGACCCCGACGATTGACCCCGAACTGCTCGAAAAACTCAAAACAGAATATCCCTCAGGGAACTTCAGAAGCTCGTCATGGGCGGACTCGGTGAACAAAATGCTTGACTACGCTCGGAAAAACCCGGTATTCATTCGGGACTACAGAGAAGAGTACATTATCATCATGGAGGCGTAAATTTTTGTGAAAAGGTATCCTATACGAAGCAAAGTTCAAAGAATGGTACTCGCTATATCGTTTGCGGCACTCGTCATAACTTCAGCGGCCGGAATTATCAGCATGCTGCTAATCAGGTCGGACAGCGAGAAGGCACTCATACAGCAGACCGAACAGAATTTACGGACAATCACCACCAGCAAAGCCGAACTTGCGGACTCCGAACTCGGAAAATACTCCGACTACGTTCAGAATTTCGCGGACTATATTCATGACCTCTACGAAAATCCATCCGGCTATGTTCCTCATGAAGTTCTGCCTCCGAAAGAAGAGAATGCAGGAGTGTTCATAATACAGCGAACATTGCGCGACAAAAACACCAGCATAGACAGCGTAAAAGATGAGCTGTTTCTCTTGGGCAATCTCGAACAGGTATGGGCACCCGTCCTTATGTCGAACAAGGGAGTAATCACTACGATTTACGCGGGGACAGAAAGCGGCTTTCTCGCCAGTTATGATGACCAGTCAGATTTGAGCGCGGAGAACGGAAGAGATACATATTACGACTATTCCGGCTCTGCATGGTACACACGCGCAAAAGAAACAGGCCGGGTCTGCTTCACGGACATATACCAGGACTCTTACGGGCGTGGAATGATGATAAGCTGTGCGGCTCCGTTCTATGATGCCGGGAATAATTTTTCGGGTGTTGTGTGCATGGATATATTGATCTCTGACCTTCACAAAGCCATAGTTGATATTGACATCGGGGAAAATTCTTTTGCGTTTCTCGTTGACGGTGCAGGAAAAATCATCAGCCCTTCCGGCCGGGATATGACACTCGATAACTCTGCGGCTGTCGATATTCTTGCGGGCAAAACAGGCGTATCACTTGCTGACGATGACATATATTACGCTTACACTCCCATAAAAAGTACAGGGTGGAAGTTCTGCGTCCGTATTCCTGAAAGCGTTATATTGTTCCCAGTTCACTTGATGGATCAGAATGTAGTCTTCACGATAATATTATTTCTTGCGGCGTTCGTGATTATTATATTGATAGTGGCATTTGTCGCCCGTAAGTTCTCAAAGAGGCTCACAACTCCTATAATTGCTCTTGGTCATGATGCAGAAGAGATAAGCGCGGGGAATCTGGATCACAGAGCAGAAATTCACAGCAACGACGAAATAGGCGACCTCGCAAAGAACTTCAACGACATGGCAGCTTCCCTGAAAGACTACATAAAGAACTTGGCCGCCGTTACAGCCGAGAAAGAACGAATCGGAGCAGAACTCAACGTAGCAACACAGATACAGGCCGACATGCTTCCGAGAATAATGCCGCCGTATTCCGACAATGAAGCGTTCGACCTTTACGCCTCAATGAATCCCGCAAAAGAAGTCGGCGGTGATTTCTACGATTTCTTCCTGATTGATGATAATCACCTGGCTATGGTTATGGCTGATGTTTCCGGGAAGGGAGTTCCTGCCGCGCTGTTCATGGTAATAGCAAAGACGCTCATCAAGAACAGGGCAATGATGGGAGGCACGCCGGGAGAAATTCTTGCGTACGTCAACAATCAGTTGTGCGAGGGCAACGAGGCAGAATTATTCGTTACGGTGTGGCTTGGTATTCTCGATCTGTCGACGGGAACAGTGAAAGTCTCGAACGCAGGCCATGAGTACCCGGCAATATGCAGGGCGGGCGGAAAGTACGAACTCATGATTACGAAACACAGTCCGGCACTCGCAACAATGGAGGGCTTGAAGTTCCGCGAACATGAATTTGTGCTGAATCCCGGAGATGACCTCTACATATACACCGACGGCGTACCCGAAGCCACGAACATACACGACGAACTTTACGGCACCGACAGAATGTTAGCGGCACTGAACGCAACGACAAACGACACGTCATCAAAAGTGCTTGCGGCGGTGAAAAAGTCGGTCGATGATTTCACGGGAGAAGCTCCGCAGTTCGATGATATTACGATGCTGTGCCTTCAGTATTTCGGCAAACCCGAAACCCTCACGATAGACGCGAAAACAGAAAGGCTTGATGATGTTCTTGATTTCGTTGATGCGCGCTTAGAGGGGTGGGAATGTCCCATGAAGACTATCACGCAGATAAATATCGCCGTAGAAGAAATTTTCGTGAACATTGCGCACTATGCTTATGCGGGCGGAGAAGGTGAAGCGGCAATAGGCATAAGGCGTTTGGGAGACGAGGCAGAAATTATCTTCACCGACAGCGGCACACCCTATAATCCTCTGGAACGTGAAGACCCTGATGTTACACTTTCGGCGGAGGAAAGGCAGATAGGCGGACTCGGTATATACATCGTGAAGAAGAGCATGGACGCGGTGAGCTATAAGTACTCAAGCAACAAAAATATACTGACGATACGCAAGAGAATATGATTTATGCGGGGACATTCAGTGAGTGATGAGTGCCCCCGTAATTTTTTCCCTTTCTTTATCACTATCACTTCACTAACGGCTTCCACCAGTCTTCATTATCGAGATACCAGCGAATAGTTTTCTTTATGCCGTCAGAAAATCTTGTTGCAGGAGTCCAGCCCAAACGCAAATATATTTTCGTCGGGTCAATGGCATAGCGCAGGTCGTGCCCCTTTCTGTCTGTTACGAACTCTATGAGGCTTTCCGGCTTGCCGAGTTCATGACAGATGAGCTTCACGATGTCGATATTGCGCATTTCGTTGTGTCCGCCGATGTTGTAGATTTCCCCCGTCGAACTCTCATCACGGATAATCATATCTATAGCCCTGCAGTGATCTTCAACATACAGCCAGTCCCGGACGTTAATGCCTTTTCCGTAAACAGGGAGCTTCTTGTCGTGCAGTGCGTTAATTATCATGAGTGGGATTAATTTTTCGGGGAAGTGATAAGGCCCGTAGTTGTTCGAACACCGCGAAATACTCACAGGGAGATTATACGTTCTGTGGTACGCAAGCACGAGCATATCAGCCCCGGCCTTTGACGCGGAATATGGAGACGACGCGCGAATTTGTGAGTTCTCCGTGAAGAACATATCAGGACGATCAAGCGGCAGATCCCCGTAAACCTCGTCTGTGCTGACCTGATGATAACGACGAATGCCGTACTTCATGCAAGCGTCAAGAAGGACTCCAGTGCCGAGAGTGTTCGTGAAGAGGAATATTCCCGGATCTGTGATTGAGCGGTCAACGTGGGACTCCGCCGCAAAGTTCACGACGACATCAGGACGTTCGCGCCCGAAAAGCTCATATATTCTCTCACGGTCGCAAATGTCGAGCTTGAAGAACGATATTTTTTCGTCAGCTATTACTTCCTTCAATGTGTTGATGTTTCCGGCATAAGTCAATTTGTCGATGCAAATAATTTTGTCGTCGGGGTGAGTTTTCAGCGTGTGAAATATGAAGTTGCTTCCGATAAAACCCGCTCCCCCTGTTACTATAATCTTCATGGTAATTCTGCCTCCTTCAGTACCGGCTGTTTTTTGTCCTTCTCCGATAGTATCAACGGAACGTCAACAGCAGGCCACGAAATATTTATGTCCTTGTCGTTGTAGATGATGCCGCCCTCGTCGTTCGGGTGGTAGAAGTCGTCGCATTTGTAGCAGAACTCGGCCAAGTCCGACAGCACAAGAAACCCATGCGCAAACCCACGAGGTATCAAGAGCTGCTTGTGATTTTCGGCTGACAGTTCGAGGCCGTAATATTTCCCGAAAGTTTCGCTCCCCCTCCTGATGTCAACAGCAACATCATAGACACTTCCGCGAATAACCCGGACTAGTTTTGTCTGCGGAAAATGTATCTGGAAGTGAAGCCCACGCAAGACTCCCTTTACGCTGCTGCTCTGGTTGTCCTGCACAAAGTTAATGTCTATTCCTGCCTCGTGCATGTCGCGCATGTTGTACGTTTCGCTGAAATATCCCCGTGCGTCGCCGTGTACAGCAGGAGTTATCACACAGAGTCCCTTTATGCCTCCGACATCATAATCAACGTTAATCTGTCCCATTCGCAAGATACCTCCTCAAAGCATCGCGCCAGTCAGGAAGAGGGAGAAAGCCGGAAGCTGTGAGTTTCGTTTTGTCGAGCCGGGAATTGTTCGGACGCTTGGCCTTTGACGCTCCGTATTCTGCTGTCGTTACGGGGATGACATTAACGCTCACTCCTGCCTGAGCAAAAATCTCACGTGCGAAATCGTACCAGCTGATAAATCCTCCTTCATTCGTTGCGTGGTATATGCCGAACTTGTCGGTGTCGTTCATGTCAGCAAGAAGCCGCGCAAGGTCAGGTGTATATGTCGGTGTACCTATCTGGTCATTCACAACGCGCAAAGTGTCGTGTGTCTGTGATAATTTGAGCATGGTACGCACGAAATTATTACCGTTCCTGCCGAAAACCCAAGCTATTCTTACGATAAAGAATTTCTGCAGGTACTTCTTCACCGCCAATTCTCCTTCAAGTTTCGTCCGACCATAATAATTCAGCGGCGAATATGACTCGTCTTCCGGCTTCCACGCTTCAACACCTTCACCGTTGAAAATATAATCCGTGCTGAT
>CAJOED010000016.1:0-1804 GCA_905233335.1 uncultured Synergistales bacterium | reverse complement strand
TGTCGGTGATGTCGAGCTGTATGTACTCGCACGCTTCACTCCCGGAAAATTCTCCCTGAATGTCCGACGCTGTACACACAACTCCGCGCCTTGTGAGTTCGCTCACGAGATCCCGGCCAAGCTGACCATTCGCTCCCGTTATGAATATCTTTCTACCTTCCTGCATATATATTATTTTTCCTTTCTGTAGGGTGATAATTTTTGATGACATATTGTACCTGTATTCTACAGAGCAGATGACTTTTGCCGCACAACACAACGTACTCACGCAAGACAGACTGCACTTGCTGTTACTACTTTCTTGCGTCTATGTATTTCCCTTCTATTACGTCCTTCAAGTACTGCCCATACTGATTTTTCTTGAGCTGTTCCGATACCCTCATCACCTGCGCCGCATTTATCCACCCGTTGAGATACGCAATCTCCTCAAGGCACGCTATCTTTCTGTGCTGATGAGTTTCGAGCGTCTTCACGAAATTAGTAGCGTCCGCAAGGCTCTCATGCGTCCCGGTGTCGAGCCACGTAAAACCCTGCCCAAGAAGCTCAACATTCAGTTCACCTCGCTCAAGATATATTCTGTTGAGGTCGGTAATTTCCAGTTCGCCACGTTTCGAGGGCTTCAAGTTCTCCGCGAACTCTACTGCTCTGTTGTCGTAAAAGTATAACCCAGTAACGCAATAATTACTCTTCGGGTGTTCGGGCTTCTCCTCAATCGATATTGCTTTGCCGTGTGCGTCAAACTCAACTATGCCGAAACGTTCAGGGTCATCAACATAGTAGCCGAAAATCGTCGCTCCCTTTCCCGACTGCGCATTGTTCACGGCCTCATTCAGACGACGCACTAGTCCCTGCCCCGAAAAAATATTGTCGCCCAAAATCATCGCAACACAGCTTGAGCCGATAAACTTTTTGCCGATAATGAATGCTTGTGCGAGTCCGTCGGGTGAAGGCTGTTCCTCGTACGAAAAATTCACTCCGAACTGTGAGCCGTTCCCCAAAAGTTTCTCGAATCGCGGAAGGTCATCGGGCGTTGAGATTATCAGTATGTCGCGTATCTTGGCCTGCATCAGTATAGACACCGGGTAATATATCATCGGCTTATCGTAGACGGGCAGTAACTGTTTCGACGTTACGAGGGTCAACGGGTATAAACGGGTGCCGCTTCCTCCTGCTAACACAATACCTTTCATGATGATTATTCCTCCTGAATGAATGTGATTAACGAGATTATATTATGCCGGAATGTGTTTTGGTGAAAGAATTTAGTGTGTGAAAAGTAAAGGGGCTTTCATGCCTGCGGAAGGAGAAAACCCCTGATGTGTTGTCTTATTGCCTGGACAGAGTAGTAACTATGTATGTATCTCCCATAACATGGAAGAAGTATGTCTTGTCTCCACGTTTCGCACCGCCTACATGAATTTGATCATAATACCCGTTATCGCGCTCCGTCTCGAAAACATTATTGGCAACTTGTTTATATTCGCCGGGTATTATTATCGCCTGTTTCCATTCATTCGTATAACCCGTTACATACCTGACATATATCGGCTCAAAATAGTATTTGTTGAAATTGTTGTAGTCCGACCAGAATAATCCTCCGTTTCGCGTAACGAGTGCGAACAAATGACCGCGAGCTATTTCGTCCGCCCTGTCAGGATAAATATTATCACTGCCTATTTCCCAGCCGTCTCTGTTGTACCCGATAGCACTCTCAAAACACCAGTCGTCTTGAAGCGAATCAAACGTCATGTCCTCCCAGCCATCAGCATTACGCCCCTGCGTACTCTCTTCCGTGCCGTCATAG
>CAJOED010000015.1:7804-20799 GCA_905233335.1 uncultured Synergistales bacterium | reverse complement strand
AGAGAAGAGCAGAACGCAAACTACTAATGAGCATAACAATATCTTTCTCATTGCAAAAACCTCCTTGAAAAATTTGTGATATGACAAGATGCAGATAATTATACACAAAATTCTCCCCCGAAACAATTTCAGAGGAGAACATTAAGAATTTTCCGAATTACTCAGCAGGTGCCTCAACAGGAGCAGGAGCATTCGCCGCCGCAACATCCGCAAGACTCTTCTCGAGTGATGAAGCAAGTCCGTTCGTCGCACTGTCGATTCTCCGATAGAGATCCCTCACTCCCTGCATCGCTAATACGTCCGTGAAGAATGAGTTGTCGTACTCTATCAGTTTCATGTTGCCTTTGACGAGTATATCCTTGTTGCTCTTGTCGATTTCCTCAAGTTTCGGGCGCATTTCCTGCAGTGCTTCAGCTACAGCCTTATCGAGTACTGCTTTATGTTCCGGCTTCAGTGCTTTGTACACTTTGTCATTAATGCATATCTGGTTGCAGTAGAGTATGTGATTCGTGCACGCAAGGTAGTTCTGCACTTCCTCAAAGTGTGCTCCGACGCACGTATCCGCCGCATTCTCCTGCGCATTGACTGTACCGTTCTGCAGCGAAATATACAGCTCCGACCATGCCAGCGGTGTCGGTTCTGCTCCGATTGCCGTCCAGAATGTCATGTGGTTTGCGTTCTCCATCGTCCTTATCTGAAGCCCGCGAAAATCTGATAGCGTCTGAAGGTCTTTGTTGGCCGTCGTAAGTCTGTACGTTGCGTTCTGCATGAAGCCCAAAAGGTGAAGCCCGGCCTTTTCGTAAGCCGCAGACATTTTCTGGTGGAAGTCCGAGTCGCCGTTCAGAACTCTGTCGATCGTATCACCGTCATAACGCGCAAATACCATAGGAAGGTCGAACACTGCCATTTCGGGAATGAACGACACAACCGGCGCAGTCTGACACAGCATGATAGCGATATATCCCTTCTGTGCCTGACGCAATAAGTCAGCATCTCCGCCAAGTTCACCGTTCGGGAAATAGTCGACCACGAGTCCTGCATTTGCCGCCTTCACTTTTTCCTGCACGAGCTGTACGAATACCTGACCCGCCGCTCCTTTTGCTGTCGTATCAGCAGTAACAAGCCACGTCTCGTCAAATTCCGACGCTCCGAATGCGCACGAACTCAACGCAAGAACTAATACTAACAGGGCAGTAATAATTTTCTTCATAACTTCAACCCCCTAATATACAAGCCATGTGCTGACTGCAGGTACGTAGACAATCAGGGCTAATGACAGAAGGAACGCGATAATGAACGGGAATGCACGAGCAGCAACATCCATCGGGTTGTCCTGAGAGATATTGCCCGCAACGAAAAGATCCAGTCCGAACGGAGGAGTCGCGAGTCCGATTGACAGACAGCACACAAGCACAACACCGAAATGAACTTCGTCAACGCCGAGCATCTTCACAGCAGGAAGCAGAACAGGAGCAAGAATGATTATTGCTGGGCCGGTGTCCATAATCATGCCGAGTATCAAGAATATTACTGTGCACACGCTCAATACTGCTACAGAACTATGGAAGTTGTTGAGTATGAAGTCCTGTACTGCTGATGTTGCATGTGTGAGAGAAAGAACACGACCGAATGCCGTAGCAAACGCAAGAACGAACGCAAGTCCGCCGTATGTTTTCACGGAGCTTACGAGGAACGCAGGAAGTGCCGAGAACTTTATCGAACGCTCAATGAACAGGCACACGATGATAGCATAGAACACGGACACAACTGCTGCTTCTGTCGGTGTGAAAAATCCCGTGTAGATACCGCCGAGAATTATTATCGGGCACATCAACGCCCAGAACGAATCTTTGAACAGAGGCCAGAAACCGTTTGCGCTGATTTCGTCGAGACGTGCTTTGATTTTTGCTTTGTCCTCGCCCTTTGTGAGGCAGTAGAATATAGCATAAGCCATGAGGAACAAGCCGATTAATATGCCGGGGAACACGCCGCCAAGAAATAATTTTCCGGTTGATACGCCCGTCGCTAACGAGTACAGGACGAACGGTATCGACGGAGGAATGATGACACCCAAGCCTCCCGCAACCGCTATTAATCCTGCCGCCCACGTCTTGTTGTAGCCAAGATCGACCATGAACGGAACGCACATAGCACCGACTGCTGCTGTTGTTGCAGGGCCGGAACCAGAAATTGCGCCGTAGAATAAGCACGTGAGAACGACAGCACACGGAACTCCGCCGGGGATCCTTCCGACAAAGTATGCGAAGAAGTTGAAGAGTTTTTTCGAGATGCCGCCTTCAGCCATGATTACGCCGCCCAAAATGAACAGCGGAACAGCAAGAATAGGTGTTGAGTTTGCACCTGATAACGTGTTGTCGACAATTTGAGGAATGACTCCGCCGCGCGCCATCATCAGAATGGGAGCGACAGAACCGAGAATCATACTGACCCCGATAGGTATCGAGAGAATTATTGCTACGAGAAATACTACAAATACGAGTAATGCTGCCATTGATTACTTCGCCCCCTCTGCTGATTGTGCTGCTTCAAGTTCTGCTTTTGCGTCAAGCTGTGTCTGTTCGAGCGTCGTTAATTCCTTCTCGTTGAACTTTGAGAGGTGCACAAAGAACATCTGAATCGCCCTCAACGTTGCGAGGCAGAACCCGAAAAGACCGACCGCATACAGCCACCACATCGGCCAGTCCATAGCCGGAGAAGTTTCCGCCTTTGCGCCCTCAAGCATTTCACCCGCCGACCACTTGAGGCACTCGATCGAGTGATACGCTAACAGAGCCATACACGCCGCTACGATGACATCAACGCAAAGATTTATGGTTTTGCGGAGTTTCTGCGGCATAAGGTCAAGTACGACACTGACGCGGAGCATGTTGCCTTTGCGGATTGTGTAGGGGAGCGAAATGAACACGCTCATAATCCACATGAAGCGCGAAAATTCTTCCGCCCATGTCAGCGACTGTATGAACGGGATTTTGCGCACAACGACCTGAAGCATCATAACGCACGCAATCAGAATCAGAAATATGACCATAAGCACTTCTTCAAAATGCTCATCAAGCCATTTGAACATTAATAAATCCTCCTGACTGTAAAAATATTAATTCCCCCCGCGATATTACAACAGGGGGTTGTTTCCTATTACTATTCCGTCTGGGACGCAATTAAGTCTTTGGAGCGTCCTGCACGCAATACATAGCTGTCGAGACCGTGCCCGACGAGTTCGCCGACTTTCCGGGACAGAGCCATAACTTTCAGCACGTCAATGCCTGTAGCAATTCCCATTTCGTCGAGCATGTTGATTACGTCCTCCGATGAGATGTTGCCCGCAGCACCGGGTACGAACGGACAGCCCCCCAAGCCGCCGAATGAAGCATCAAAGCGTGTCATTCCCGCCTGCATTGCCGCAAGAATATTCGCCATTGCCGCGCCCCTCGTGTTGTGGAAGTGAAGCCACCAGGAAGCCTCCGGGTATTTCTCGCGTACGTGCTTGCAGAGTGAGTAGACCTGATTCGGAACTGCCTGGCCGGAAGCGTCAGAGAGTGAGATCTCATTGATACCGACCTTCATATACGCCTCAATGATAGCGTCGACATCCTCAACGGGAGTTCTGCCTTCCCATGGTGAAGCAAACGGCATGGAGATAGAGCCGGAAATCGCGATATTGTTCTCGTTCGCCATCTTCACGCAGTCGGCAAAACCGGCAACGCTCTCTTCGGGAGTCCTGTTGAGATTCTTCAGGTTGTGCATACGGCTTGCGGAAACATTGAGTTTTACCTTTTTGCACCCGCAGTCGATAGCACGCTGTACGCCTCGTGTGTTCGGTATCAACGCGCGGAGTTCGACATCATCAGGTACTTCACCGATGCGCTTGAATATCTCGTCAGTGTCTGCCATTTGAGGGACTTTTTTCGGGTGCATGAACGAGCCGACCTCAATAACCTTATAGCCTGCGTCGATAATTCCCTTCAGCAACGCTACTTTGTCATCAGTCGTGGGGATAACTTTTTCGTTCTGCAGTCCGTCCCGGAGTCCAACTTCACAGATAGAAACTTTTTCGGGCAAGTTCATTAGTCGACACCGTTAGCGGCAAAATATTTCTTGGCCACTTCAAGACACTGTTTCGCATGTCCGGCATTACCGCGAGCCTTAATCTCTTTCAGGTTGGGAAGCTCGATTGACAGCGGGATATTCGGCATGGCCTTAATCATGTCAGCAATTTTCACGTCGCCTTCACCGGGATAGAATCTTGCTTCACGTGCGGTGTACAGCATGAGGTCATCTTTGATGTTGTCGAGCACGGTATCTTTGCACTCTGCACCTTCAGGAGCGGGGCCGTCGCAAAGGTGAATGAAGTTGAAATATTTTCTCGGTGTCCTTGCGAGTTCGGAGCCTGTTACGCCTGCACGCCCTGCATGGAGAGTATCTACCATTACGAAAACGTTGTCATGTCCTGCCGCATTGAGGTCATCGATGAGCGTAATATCTTCCTGCAAATTTCTCACGCCCGCCCAAGGAAGGAACTCAATGTTGAACTTCAGCCCAAATTCTTTTGCCATGTCTGCAACTTTTCCGGCTGTCTCTGTGTACCATGCGCGGTCTCTTGTCCATACGCTTCCGAGAACGTCAGTAGCTCCAAGTTTCGCGGCGGCCTCGAATGCTGGCTTGTACTCGTTGATGTCGAGATCCTTACGAATGCGCGCAAGCTCGATGTCCATTAGGGGCATGTCGTACTCTTTGAGTGCGGCTTTGATTGCGTCGAACAGTGCGGGGTCTTTCTGCGGAAGAAATTCAGGTTCTCCGGGCAGGTGCATGGGAATTGTGCGGAGGCTCACAAAGTCATAGCCGGCTTCTTTTGCGATCTTGATCTGATCCATCGGATTAACGCCGGGGATTGTCAGATATGCCAGTGAAAATTTACGTGCCATTATGTGTTTTACTCCCTTCATGAAAATTCGCCGCCCACGTACCAGCAGCGGCACTTGTTATCGTTACTTTCCTGCGAGAATGTCCATAAGTGTCTGGCGCATTACGTCCAGCGGTACAGCCTTTCCGCCCGTCCAGAGCTGTATCTGTCGCAAGCCCTGATACAACGACATGCCGAGTCCGTTAATCGTCATGCAACCGACTTCTTTTGCTTCTTTCAGGAAACGAGTTTCTGCCGGGTTGTATGTTGCGTCAAAGCAAATGTGAGAGGGTTTCAGGAATTTTTTGTCGACGCATGTATATTCTTCTTTGCCCCTCATGCCAAGCCCTGAAAGGTTGAGAATAATATCTGTCTCATCAAGTGCCTTCTTGATTCCGTCCTCATCAGCGGCTCTTACGGGAACGCACACGCCGGGGTAGAACTTGTTGATTTCCGCGCTTAGTGTTTCGCATTTCTCCGAACGTGAAGAGATGTAGATTTTCTTTGCTCCCTCTTCAGCAAGCTCAAGACATACGCTCCTGCCAGTTCCGCCCGCACCGAACGAGAACATTACCTTGTCTTTTATGACGCAGTTGTGCTCTTTTATGTCGCGGATTGCTCCGTAACCGTCCGTGTTGTAGCCCACGAGTTTGCCGCCTTCTGTCTTCACTACTGTGTTAGAGCTTCCGATTTTCTTGCAGAGGGGATCGAGGTCGTCGAGGTACTGCATGACGTTCTCTTTGTTGGGTTTCGTTACTGCACAGCCTAAGAACGTGGGCATGTAGCGGATGCCGTCGATGATTTCTTTGAGGTGTGTGCTGTCTGCCTCACAGTAACAGTAGACCATGTTGAAACCTGCCGCCTGATAAGCCGAGTTCTGCATTCTTGCCGCGAATGACTGACTAAGCGGTGTGCCGATGAGTGCTATTAACCTGCTGTTAATATCAATCTGCATGAATTAACGCTCCTGACATATAAAATTTTTGGTGAAAATTTTGGTAATTTGATAGTGATAATTTTATTCACGAAATTTTCATATTGCAAACATAATTTTACTGGTATTAGAATTTTTTGCGCGCATGAAATAAATTTTCACGGCTATAATAATCACCGAAAGGATTGATTTTCATGAAATACAAAACACTAGCCGTTATTCTGTTCGTGCTTATGAACTGTGAAATATCTTTTGCCGCATACACTGCCCCCTCAAATGTCGTCATCAATTACGCATACGATGATGCGCGGGACTTCCACGAGGGACTCGCCGCCGTGAAGCAGGACGGACGCTGGGGGTACATAGATCCTCTTGGCCGTGTAGCAATACCGTTGGTACACCGTGTGCCGGAAGCCGGAGATTTCTCTGAAGGTTTTGCGTTTGTCGGGGATCACTACATCGACACGGAAGGATTCCCCGCATTTGTTCACATTGACGAGGACACAGACGAGCGAATCGAAAAATTTTTCACGAACGGTTTACCTTTCTCTCAGGGACTAGCGGCAGTACAGACGGGAGGTCAGTGGGGATTTATCGACCTTCAGGGGAATTATGTTCTTCCGCCGAGTTTCGAGCGTGTCGGTTCATTCAGTGAGGGACTTGCTCCTGCCCGGCAGAAAGGACTTTGGGGCTACATCAACATGCGCGGTGTGTTCGTGATTGAGCCGAAATTTTTACGAGCCGGAGAATTTCACGAGGGAAAAGCAAGAGTGTATATTCGTGGTCGTTACGGGTACATCAACACGGAAGGCAAATACATAATCCGTCCTCAATACCATGAAGCCGGAGAATTTTCGCTTGGCCTTGCTCCCGTCAGAATACGCACGACATACAGGGGATGGGGCTATATCGGAGTCCGAAACAACCGGGCAATACCCATACGCTACAACAAAGCGCGGAATTTCGGCGATGCATTAGCACCTGCTGCTGCGGACGCTCGGTGGGGCTATCTGAATGTTCGCGGGGATTGGGAGATATATCCGCAGTTCGATGATGCCCGGCCTTTCAGTGAGGGACTTGCGGCAGTGAAGCGCGAAAAGAAGTGGGGCTACATTCAGCAGTAAGATATAATTAGCGGAAATAATTACGGAAAAGAGAGTGAAGCAAAATGAAGGACAACAATTGCGGTTATTGTATGCGCGGAGAACTTCTCGAACAGTTCGGGATATATATCTGTGAGCTTGATGTGAGTTCTCTGATTCTCTTCAAGGAACAGAGCCACCCCGGACGCTGTATTGTTGCGTACAAAGATCACGTGAGCGAAATAGTGAACATCAGCGACGACGACAGAAACGCATTCTTTGCCGATGTCAACCGTGCCGCAAAAGCAATACATGCCGCGTTCCACCCGGACAAAATCAATTACGGCGCATACGGTGATACTGGCTGTCATCTTCACATGCATCTTGTCCCGAAATACAGAGACAGTTTCGAGTGGGGCGGAGTGTTTGCTATGAATCCCGGCAAAAAATACCTCACAGAGCAGGAATACAGTGAGATGATACAGAAGATAAAAGCGAACCTGTAATCATTCGCGCCCAAAACGTTTCTGCAGGTCCGCGTTCTTAATCTCAATCATCGTCGGCCTCCCATGAGGACACACAAAAGGCTGACCGCATTCATGAAGCTCTTTCCACAGCGCAAGGGCTTCTGTTTTTGTTATGGAGGTTGTGAGTTTCACGGACGCTTTGCACGCCATAGTTGCCCACGTACGCCACAAAATATTTCTCGTATCGCCGTCGTGAAAATTCTTGAGTGCCCCTAGTGATGCCCGCAGTAGTGCTTCAGGCTCAAGCTCCACGTTACCCAGTGCCGGAATAGCTTTCAGCTCAACGCCTCCCGTAGTATCATCGAACTCAAAGCCCGAAAGTTTCAGCTCATGTTCATATTCGTGTGCCTCAAGAGCAAGTGTCGGGTGAAGGAGCACGGGCACAAGAAGTTTCTGGACGTTCCGGGAACTTTCCGCGATTGACTTTATGCGCTCATAGTTCACGCGTTCATGTGCCGCATGAGGATCCATCAGCACCAGCCCGCTGTTATCATCGAACACGAGATACCCCCCGGAATTACGGCCAAGATAAAGCACTTCAGGCTCATCGTCGGTCATGTCGTCGAGAAAGATACTCTGCTGCTGCGGAGGTTCGTAACGCGGCGTTCGTATCTGTCGTGGAGTATCGCTGAAGTTCCACCCTGATTTTTTCGGCAGAGGGGGAAGCGAGATTTTTTCGGGTGTGCTGGTGATTTCGGGAATAGTCATAGGCCGGCCAAGTGAATTTACAGATTTCTTGACAGCCTCGTAGATTTCGCCGGGATACCTGAAGCGTACTTCTGCTTTTGCGGGGTGAATGTTCACGTCAACGAGCGAGGGAGAAAGCGTGAAGAACAACGCCCAGTTCCCGGAAAGTTCGCGTGAGGCTTGAGCGGCGGCGGATTTTATTGCGGGGTCATTCACAGCACGTCCGTTCACGAAAGACATAACATCACTGCGACCCGACATACCTGCTCTTGCCTGAAACCAGCATTCGAGATTCAGATGTCCGCACTGAATGTTCACGCACTGGATTTTTGCGCCGTCAGACCATATTTTCGAGAGAACGCGCAACTTGTCGCCTGCTCCGTCGGTGGAGAAAATCTCTTTGCCGTCATGTTCGAGCGAAAAAGAAACTTCCGGGTTGCACACGGCATACTCACGGAGAAACACAGCGGCACGTCGTAATTCCCCTGACGCACTCTTGAGGAATTTTCTCCTAGCAGGAAGCCCGGAGAACAGATTGTCGACCTGTACGCGAGTCCCCTTCGGGCAGTTAGTCCTGACGTGTTCGGTGATTTTTCCGTCGTGTGTGCGGATTAACCCGCCGGACTCTTCCCCGTCCTGTTTGCTTCGTATCTCGACATCGGCAACAGCTACCAGGCTCGCAAGTGCTTCACCGCGATAACCCAAAGTGCTGATGTTCTCCAGGTCGGCAACGTCGGAGATCTTGCTGGTGGCGTGATACATGAGGGCAAGCGGCAAGTCCCCGAACGCTATACCTGTTCCGTTGTCCTCGACGATGATGCGTAACCTTCCGCCGTCAGAGAGCTTCACACCGACACGAGTCGCGTGGGCATCGAGCGAGTTCTCGACGAGTTCCTTTACGGCAGAAGCGGGACGTTCGACGACTTCACCGGCGGCGATTCTTGACCATACATTTTCGGGCAGTGATTGTATTATGGGCATATATCCTCCTCAACATGAATATATACCCTATATTATAATTACTTACGGTGCAAAATTTTTTTCAGGGCATAAAATAAACAGGGAAAATTATTTTTTGCGAACTTTTTCACCTGCCACGTCTCAATCACAGGTATATGATGTTCTCTAAGCCAGTGCTTTATGATCCTCCACCACTTGTAGTTGACGCTGAAATTCTCTGAAGGCTTTATGTATTCGCACGGTCTGTCGTTGATGACATCATCAAAGAGCTTCAGCCAGTCATGCACAATTTTTTCTGGTATGAATGTATTTTCAGTGAATATTTTTGCCTGCCTGCCCATTTTCACGTTAAGTTCTTTGTCTTTCAGCAGGAGGATTATGTATTTCTTTATCTCGTCGTAATTTCTGCCGAGAAAGCCGGTTTCGCCATGCCTCACGGTGTTTTGTACTCCTCCTATTCGGCGATTCACTACAGGGACTCCGCATGATTCCATTTCTACGGCACTGATACAAAAAGTCTCCGGCATGAAGTTAGTGATTCCGACTGTAGTTTTGTAGTAAATTTCAGCTTTCTCAATTCCCATATTGCCGCATAATTTCACAGATGGAAGCAGTTTTCCGTTTTCTGTGAGGTATTCTGCAAACATAGCTTCACATTCAGCATCAGCAACACCTAGCGGGCCAAGTTCTGCATCATGATTGTAGAGTTTCCCGCTTCCGATGACGTATAATTTTGCGTCGGGAACTTCGCGCAGTATATCCCGCCACATTGATGCGAAAACATGAAAACTTTTGTCTTTGTATAAGCCTCCTGTGTAAGTTACGGCAGAGTTGTCAGGAAGTTCCCGGAGCTTGAAATATTTGCAGTCGAACATGTTGTATATGAATATACATTTTGCTGTTGCCTTGCTGTCAATGTATAAATCATAATGTTCACGGCTCACACATACGATTCTTTTTACGGCTGGATTTTCGTAAAGGCTATTGATGAAGTCTCCGCTCATGGAGTTATGCGCCCACACAATACACTTTATGCCAGCATCACGCAACATTTCATAAATCTCTAAAAGATATGGACTTCCGTATGCACGCACAATTAGAATATCATTTTCATGTTTTTTTACTAGAACAATAAGCTCATTATTATCGTGTATTATCCAGTCATGTACGCCGTCAGGTAGTTTATTAATGTTATGATGATAAAAATTAACTTCAACATCACTGAATGTTACAAGAGCATATGCAAGCATTACAAACTCATATTCTGTTCCGCCTATTCCGGGATTGCCTTTATAAGGGGTACTTATGTCTACACCGCTGAAATTAGCTCCGTGCAAATCATCAACATAAATTGCTATCTTCATTCCAGGACACTCCCGAATAAAGAAACACACGACACTGATTTTTCAGCAAATTGTTTTGTAGGAATTGTGAATGGACAGGGAATTGTGAATGGACAGACTAAGCTACTGCGAACTGCGAACATTCTACAAATTACGTTCACATGTGTCAACCTCCTTTTTGCGTGATTATACCATACGCGCCTCCCTGCTTCTTGTGCTCATCTTGTGCAGTATCTTCAATGCCTGCATGGGCGTAATATTATCCGTGTCCATCTCCGCAAGCTCCTCAATAATCGCGTCCCCTTCCGGCGACAACATCATAATCTGACGCTTCAACGCCTTCTGCGGCAGTGGAGCAGGTATCTCTTTCACCTCAAGCCCATCACGCTCGAACACCTCCAGCAGCTCAAACGCCCGGCGCAATACCATATTCGGCAGTCCCGCAAGCCGTGCTACCTCTATCCCGTATGACCTCCCGGCAGGCCCTGACACAACCTGATGCATGAACATTATGCCCTCGCTCCCTTCTGCTACAGTCATGCTGTAGTTCTTCACGCCCGGCAGTTTCCCCTCAAGGCACGTCAATTCATGGTAGTGTGTAGCGAACAGCACCCGCGCCCGTGAATTTCCCTGCAGGTACTCAAGAACAGCCCATGCTATGCTCATGCCGTCGTATGTAGCCGTCCCGCGTCCGATTTCGTCAAGTATCACCAGGCTTCTGTCGGTTATGTTGTTGAGGATGTTGGCGGTTTCGAGCATTTCTACCATGAAGGTACTTGACCCCCTCACGAGGTCATCACGCGCGCCGACTCTCGTAAACACCCGGTCAACGAGTCCGAAACGAGCACTTTCCGCCGGTATCCACAGCCCCGCCTGAGCCATAATCACGAGCAGAGCCGACATTCGGAGCCACGTAGATTTTCCCGCCATGTTCGGCCCAGTGAGAATTATTACCCTGCTGTCAGCATTCAGTGTTACGTCGTTCGGGACAAACCCGGAGTCTTTGAGTTCTGCTTCTATTACGGGATGACGGCCTCCGCGAATTTCTATCACGTCAGACTCATCAACGACGGGACAAACATAATTTCTTTCACGAGCAAGCCCCGCGAACGATGCAGCACAATCAAGAACTCCAAGCAGACGCCCGGTGAGCTGTAACTGTTCTGTGTGTTCGAGGACGTGAGAGACAACAGCCGCGTACAATTCCGCCTCAATGCGTGAGATTTCTGCTTCAGCGTTCTTCATTTGCGCCTCAAAGTTTTTCAGTTCGGGAGTGGTGTATCGCGTTGAACTGACCAGAGTCTGTGTCTGCCGGAAATATTCAGGCTGTACAGTGAGTCCTCCCCTGCCGACCTCAAGAAAATATCCGAATGCATTAGTGTAGCCCGTCTTGAGTTTCGGGGTTTTCGTAGCTTCACGTTCACGCTCTAAGTAATCAGCAAGCCACTCTTCACCCTTTGCGGACATATCACGTAGCGAGCCAAGCCCGGAGTCAAAGCTCGAACGTATCACCGGGTAAGTACCGAAAATTCGCGGTAATCTCTCCTCAAGTGCCGCCTCAAGATAATTCTTCAGCTCGTCAAGGTCAGGTATAGCCTTCTGCATACTCCTCAAAGGTTCCGGGAGATTTACTGATTTGATGTCGGGGATTACGCGCAGGGTTTCACGTATAGCTCCCAAGTCCGTCGGGTAAGATGTGCCGAGCGCGATTCGTGATAGTGAGCGTTCAACGTCCCTAGTGCCCGCGAGAAGGTCAAGCAACATTGCACATTCACTCCTTGCCTCAACAAGAACGGATATTGCCTGTTGTCGTCGTGTTATTGCGCTGATGTCCATTAGAGGCCGTAACAGCCAGTCCCGGAGAGTTCTGCGTCCCATGTTCGTGCGGCATTTGTCGAGCGTCTGGAACAGTGAGATACTGTCGCCGGAAGTTTCCGGGATGAGTTCGAGGTTTCTTTGTGCTGACGAGTCCAGGCTCATACGGTTGCGAATTATGAGGGGCGAAATTTTCAGGACGCTGTTGAGTGAGCTGAATTGTGTAGCAGAAAGGTAATCAAGAGCCGCCCACGCACTACCGACGCAATAATCTCTCTCATCAATTCCGAATCCCGCAAGCCGTGAAGTTTTCAGTGCGGACTTGAGTCTTCCTGCAGCGTTCTCTGTCTTGAACGTTTCGGGAGATACGGGGAGGGTGTTATATGTTTTCAGGAAGCCGGGAAGATTTTTCACGTTCGAGGGATAGAGCACTTCACCGGGAGCGAACGCCGAAATCATAGCTTCTGCTTCACGTTCTCCGAGAGTACCAGCCTCAAGACGACCCGTGTTCACCGACAAAAGAGCGAGGGCAATTCGTCCCTTCACGGGGTAGACTGCGGCCAAGTGTGCGGATTCTGCTGATGCTTCTTCGGGAACGTACGTGCCGGGTGTTACGACGCGGACTACTTTGCGTTCGACGAGGCCTTTCGGGTTCGGCTCACTCATCTGCTCACAGATTGCGGCTCTGTACCCTGCCTTAATGAGGCGGCCAAGATACGAGTTCAG
>CAJOED010000015.1:0-7780 GCA_905233335.1 uncultured Synergistales bacterium | reverse complement strand
CGTGCAGTCAGTGCAATATCAAGTACACTTGCGGCGTTCCGTGCGTCGTCGAAAAACATCTCGTAGAAATCTCCCATCCTGAAAAGTAACAGCGCGTCGGGATATTCTTCTTTGAAGGCTTTGTATTGTGCAAGCCACGGTGTAATTTTTATGTCGGGCGGTATTATGTTCATGATTTTTTTCTGCTTTCCTCGTGTGAATAACTAGGTGATATTTTACTCTAATAATTGTGCTAGAATAACAAAATCCATAATTAATGCTTTCAGGAGGTAATATGTTTTGTCCGTTGCATGGAGAGTAAATCGTGTGCGTTATGGCCTTGATACACGTTGGGAATTTTTACTGCGCTGTGCTGACAGCATGACATCAAAAATTTTTCGTGAACGTACTCACTTTTACGAACATGCACGAATAAAAAGACTCCTCAAGCCTGACGCAGAAAAGTATAACCTGAAAAATATAAAGCTCCCTTTGATGAGCCGTGATGATGCAGAAAGATTTATTTTCACGATTTACGATGATATTTTCACATCTTACGATCTTTTCGGTGATGCGTATGATGAGAAAACTTTTGACCTTTGCGACAAGATGCTCCCTGAAGGGTTGTACGGCCTCGTGAATGACCGGGTGAATGTTGCTGTGAAACCTGGCGACATAGTGATAGACGCTGGGAGCTGGATCGGGGATTTTGCGTCGTATGCTTCTGTGAAGGGTGCAACTGTCTATGCGTTTGAGCCTGGCGATGCGGCATTCGAGCTTCTCACGAAAACAGCAGGGTACAACAAAAATATTATTCCCGTCAAAAAAGGCTTGTCGGACAAGAGCGAAATGCTTACGATGTTCACGGAGAAGGGGAATTTATCGCAGGGAAATTCATTCATTCCCAAGCCCGACGCAAAAACTATCTCCATTGATGTAGTATCGCTTGATGATTTCGTGAGAGAAAACAACCTCCCGCACGTTGACTTCATAAAATCCGACATTGAGGGGCTTGAACGTAATCTCTTGGCCGGAGCGCAGGAGACACTTGCACGCTTTGCACCGAAACTTGCACTGTGTACGTATCACCTTCCCGACGACCCTGAAGTCATGAGTTCGCTGATACTCAAAGCCAACCCGCGCTACAACATCGTACAGAAACGCAAGAAGTTATTTGCTTCCGTCCCAGCTGTCTGAGCACGACAGATTTTCGAGCGCGTGAATAATTTTTCCGTACAAGTCCGGGACTCTCTCCCTCAAGTCGGAGATGTATTCGCGCGTTCTCTGCCTCTCTGTATGTCCCGCAAAAGGACACGCACTAGGCACAACAGGAAGTCCCAGCCTCTTCACCTCGTCAATGATTGCGGCTTCCGTAGATAGTACCAGCGGCCTTATGACCGTTACGCCCGTCCTGGACATGTGCGCGACCGGCTGAAAACTTTTTGCGCGTCCCGAATGCAGCAAGTTCATGAAGAACGTTTCTACAGCGTCATCAAGGCT
The DNA here is from genome assembly GCA_905233335.1 of uncultured Synergistales bacterium. Classification (GTDB taxonomy): domain Bacteria; phylum Synergistota; class Synergistia; order Synergistales; family Aminobacteriaceae; genus JAFUXM01. Next base: position 6,301 of record CAJOED010000015.1, on the reverse strand, counting down.
GTGTCCGAGAGCTAATTTGCTGTAACCGTTCTGTGATGCCCACGAGCTTATTATTCCACGCCGCATGTTTGCACAGAATGAACACGGGGATTTTTCGTCGCGCGTCCTGATTATGCCTATAATGTCATGCTCGATGACTTCATAGCGTATATTCTTGTGCCTACAGTATTCTTTGAGGGGTGATGTGTCCATTCCGGAAAGTTTCACGCTCACAGCCGCAAGGGAAAACTTCACCGGGCTTCTCCGTGCGAACTCGTGAAGTGCATGAAGGAGTATCATGCTGTCTTTTCCGCCCGACAAACCGACGAGGACATTATCGCCTTGTGAAATCATGTGCCACTGTGCGATTGCCTTACCTATTTTTCTCCGCAAAGAAACGCATAGTGCTTCATCAAAATTCTGTGTGTACATTTTTTGATGACATTATAAATCTTTTGTGAAAACTCTCAAAATTGCGTAAACTGCTATAATCTTGAAATTATTTTATTTGGAGGTAATTTTTTCATGGCTGATAAATCACGAGAAACATTCGCAAGCCGTTTGGGTTTTATCTTTCTCTCTGCCGGCTGTGCAATCGGACTCGGCAACGTCTGGCGTTTCCCCTTCATAACGGGGCAGTACGGAGGAGCAGCATTCGTTCTTGTCTACATAGTGTTCCTTCTGTTTCTGGCAATGCCCATAATGGTAATGGAATTTGCGGTCGGCAGGGCTTCACAGCAGAGCATGTCGCGTTCGTTCGCTGTTCTGCGTCCTGAACACAAAGTCTGGTCTCTCTGGGGCTATATCGGCTGGATCGGCAACTACATTCTCATGATGTTCTACACGACAGTAACGGGCTGGATGCTTGCTTACACGTACTATTCAGCAGCAGGGAACCTCACGGGCATAAGCTCTGAAGAAGTCGGCAGCTTTTTCGGGTCATTCCTTGCTTCACCGTCGCAGATGATGTTCTGGATGACTCTCGCGGTGGTAATCGGGACTGTCGTATGTTTCTCCGGCCTCCGCAGGGGAGTCGAGCGCGTAACCAAAGCTATGATGTGCGGACTTCTGTTAATCATGATAGCTCTTGCGGTGCGTTCCGTAACACTTGAGGGAGCAGAGAAGGGACTCGAATTTTACCTCAAGCCGGACTTCAGCAAATTATTCTCATCAGGACTTGGGACGACGTTATATGCGGCACTAGGTCAGGCGTTCTTCACGTTGAGCTTGGGCATCGGGTCAATGGCAATTTTCGGAAGCTACATCAGCAAGGACAGAACATTATTCGGTGAGAGCCTCATCATTACGGGGCTTGATACGTTCGTAGCACTGACGGCAGGACTAATCATTTTCCCGGCGTGTTTTGCTTACGGCATTAACCCCGGTGCAGGTCCCGGCTTAATATTCGTAACCCTCCCGAACATGTTTAACTTCATGCCCAACGGACAAATATGGGGAGCGTTATTCTTCCTGTTCATGAGTTTTGCGGCACTCTCGACAGTAATAGCTGTGTTCGAGAACATCGTAGCGTGCTTCATGGACAGTTTCGGGTGGACGCGCACAAAATCGTCCCTGTTCATGGGCGTGAGCGTATTCATTCTGTCGATACCGTGCGCACTTGGCTTCAATGCGTGGTCATTCATTCAGCCGCTTGGAGCAGGGTCGGGAGTGCTTGACCTTGAAGACTTCATAGTCAGCAATAACCTTCTGCCCATAGGAGCGTTAGTGTACCTCATGTTCTGCGTAACAAGATACGGCTGGGGATGGGACAAGTTCATAGCGGAAGCAGACATCGGAAAGGGCGCGAAATTCCCGAAGGCGTTGCGTTTCTACTTCAGCTACATAGTGCCGGTAATCATTCTCGTGATTCTCGGCGTGGGATACTACCAGACGTTCGCGAAATAAAACGGCGTATTATGCTATAATTAGCGCAAATTTCGAGGGAGGTTAATGGTAATGAAAAAGTATGTGTGCACTGTCTGCGGTTATGTCTATGACCCTGAAGCAGGAGACCCCGACAACGGAGTAGCACCGGGAACAGCATGGGAAGATGTCCCTGAAGGCTGGGTGTGTCCGCTGTGTGCAGTCGGCAAAGATATGTTTGAGGCCGAATAACTATCACGAAATCACGAAAAAAAACGCCCCCGACACGATGCCGGGGGTATTCTTTTATGTTTCTACAGTTCCGCAAGAAGCCACAAGAAGCTGTATCCCTCAAGCCGTACTTGGCCGTTAGCACCGCCCGTGAACTTTTCGCCGTTCATCATGTTACGGTACTCGAATATTCCGCCGAGATTTTCGTCAGGGGTGAACGTCTGCGCCTCATCGCTGAAGTTGAAGAACGCCAGCATTTTCTCCTTCTTTGTCTTTTCGCCGTAATACCTGCCGATGCCGAGAATGTGATCGTTCCCCGTCTCAACAAGCCAAGTATCCGCCGAGTTCGAGAACACTTCCTGAGTATCACGGAGTCCCGTCAGTGTGTGTATTGCGTTGAAGAGTTTTCCTTCCGGCGTGGAAAGATCTTCCCTCTTGGCCGCATTCTCCCAGTGAAACGCCCCGCGGTGAATGTATCTGCTGTCGGCTGCCTTGTCGGGGTCGTCGTGGTACGTGTAGTCGTTGAGCTGTCCGATTTCGTCGCCGCTGTAGTCTGTGTGAACAGGAACGCATGAAGCATAATGTCGAGCCTCACAGCCATATCTCTGTTTGCCGCCTCAAGCCCGCAGAGTGAAGCCGTCGTACCGCACATTCTCGCGTCGCCGAGTTCGGGAGCGTCATTGTACGTTTCGCCGCGTGAAGGTGAGTCCCGGAAATCTCCCTTGAAGTAGTCGTTCAGGTATTTTTTGTGCGCAACCTCATCAATTCCGAACGTCCGCAGGAAGTCATAGTCAAGCCCCCAGCCTATATCATCATGACAGCGCAGATAGTTCAGGAACACGTACTGTTTCGGGAGGGCGAAAACGCTTGCGAGCTGGTGCTTCATGAGGCGCGTGTCTTGAGTCGCTACCGTGTGCCATGTGCTTGCCATCGTCGTTACGTTGTAGAGCATGTTGCATTCGGGCTTCTCCACTGTCCCGAAATACGGCACGACTTTTGACGGCTCCATGACGACTTCACCGAGCAATAACGTTCCGGGACAGACGATTTCAGCGGCCATTCGCATAATTCGCACAAGCGTATGTACCTGCGGAAGGTTGCGGCAGTTCGTGCCCAGAGTTTTCCAGATGTACGGTACAGCGTCAAGCCTGATGATGTCGATTCCCTTGTTGCAGAGATAAAGCATGTTCTCTGTCATGTCGTTGAACACTACAGGATTGCGGTAATTCAAGTCCCACTGGTACGGGTAGAACGTAGTCATTACGACTTTCCCGGACTCCTCGTTGTATGTGAAATTTCCCGGTGCTGTCGTCGGAAAAACTTCCGGCAAATTCTGCTCGAACTGGTTCGGGATTTCCCAGTTGTCAAAGAAAAAGTATCTGTCCTGAAACTCTTTCTCACCTTTACGAGCACGCTTTGCCCATTCGTGATCCTCGCTCGTGTGATTCATGACGAAATCAAGACATACACTTATGCCGAGCGAATGACATTTTGCGGTGAGTTCTGCAAGGTCATCCATTGTGCCCAAGTCAGGACGAACTTTTCGGAAATCCGACACAGCATAGCCGCCGTCGCTTCTGCCTTTGGGGGTGTCGAGAAGGGGCATGAGGTGCAGATACGTAACGCCGCATTCCTGTACGTAATCGAGGTGGGATTTTACGCCCTGAAGATTTTTCCCGAAACACTCCGTGTACATCATCATGCCGAGAATGTCATTGCCGGCGTACCAGTCGGGGACTTCAGCGCGAGCGTCGTCGAGGTCATGCTTGAGGTAGTCGGGGCGTTCTTCCCAGCATTTTTTGAGCATGTAGCAGAAATAGTCGAATGCTTGTTTGTCGCTCCCGTAAAGCTCATAGTACAGCCATTTGAGTTCGTCGTAGTGTTGTGCAAGTCTTTCTTCAAACTTATTCATGATAACAATATCACTCCTTGTTGTGAGAAATTTGGGATTGTTCATATTATATCGTAAAGGACATTACAACGCCGGGAAAAACAAAATCCCCCGCCCGAAAAATTCAGACAGGGGACAAATATTTATGCTGTGTGCTACCTCTTCAAGTTCACGACCTCTTCAAGTATCTGGTCGCTCACCGTAACTACGCGCGTATTCGCCTGGAATCCTCTCTGCGCTATAATCAGGTGCGTAAACTCTTCTGTGAGATCCACGTTCGACATCTCCACGTACTGCGACATGATTGAGCCTTTGCCGTTCGTCGTAGCCCCGTCAATATTTGCGTTGCCGGAGTTCACCGACGCTTTGAACATCGTGTTGCCGACTTTTTCGAGTCCCTGCTCGTTAGCGAATGTCGCAAGTGCTACACGGTACAGAGGAATATTAACGCCGTTATCGTATGAGCCGGTAATCACGCCGTCAACCGCAACAGAATAATTCTTGAGCACTCCCATAGTGTATCCGTCCTGGTACACGGGCTTCGTTGTCGTCTCTGAAGCAAACTGCGTAACTCCATCAAGAGCACTTCCGCCAGCTCCAACGCCGCCGCCGAAATTCAGAGTTACCACGCTGTTCGGTTGTCCGTTGAGACTGAACGGGAGCGAGATCTCCACTTCAGCATTCGGGAACCTGTCGTTGCCGTCGCCGCGCCGTGTGTTGTCGCTCGTTACAGCGTTGCTTATGCGCCCGGAACCGTCGAACTCAATTTCGCCAGAACTCGGAACGGGTATTATGTTCGCAAGTTTATCTTCCCCGCTCTGTTCGTCCTTCTCAACAAGGAACGCCTCCCAACGCCAGCGGTTTTCCGTGAGCTTCTTGAACGTAACTTCAAGCGTGTGTTCTTTGCCGTCGTCATCGTAAATAGTTACTTTCGTCGCGTGATAGCCGCCCTGATAAAGTGTACCCTGCGTTCCCCATACACCAAGCTGATCCGTCGGGCCGGGGTTGTCGAGGTTCTGCGCCTGCATGAAGTTCAACGTGTCCTTCTTGCTGCTGGTGCTCGTTGCTGTACCGATTGCTATCTGGAAGTTCGGACCCGCCGCATCGCCGTTCGGTAATGTCCCGTCAACAATCCTGTAACCCAAAGGAGCGTTGTTGTTGTTGTTGTCCGTCCACTGTACAGAGTCAAACGTTCCGTCAGCGTTGAAGTACACGGTAGCTTCGAGCTTGTGCATTCCTTCTACTGCTGTCCCTGCCGCATAGTCAGCCGCGTCCGCATTGCTGTAGCCGTAATACCATAGTGTCAGTTTCGAGGCCGTTTTCGACAAGTCAGAATTTGTGCCGCCCACCTCTACGCTCTCATCAAACTCCGCTACAAAGTTGTACGACACATTCACATTCTCACCGTCAGCCGCCGCCGCTGTTGCTATTGTCGGTGCTCCTGAAAGACGGAAGCTCGTGTAGTTCATGTTGTCCTTGATGTTGTACGTGAAGACTGTAGGGTTTGCGCTTATACGGTCGACCGCAAGAGCAGCATTCCCAATATCATCAAACAATCCTGCATTCGTCGGAGTGATTTCGTTTCCTGCCGCGTCGAGAAGCGTAACGTTGCGTATCTTCATTGCGCCGGTAGCATCATCATACTGTGCGGCAAAATATTTCGGGGGTGTCTGTCCAGGAAAACGGTATACAGGCATCAATTTATCGAGCTGTGCCTGCGTAAGTGTTGTCGGAAGGTTGGCGGTGTCATAGAAATTCATTCCCTCATCAAGCCAGCCCTCAACACCTCCTGCCGCACCTGTGTCCGCGCTTGCTTCAGCAACTGTCGGTACATATGCGCCTGTTGCATCAAGATTGATTTTCGGTAGTGCTAAGTTCGGCATTCCCGTAACGTTGTCGACGTTCACCATGTCAAGAGTAATCGTGGAATTTGCGCCGCCGTTGCCCAAGTCAATGCTCAAGTAATTTACGCCGGAAGTGTCAGAGTTCGCTGTAGCGTTGAAGTCTGTGGTGAAAGTCATATCGTAGTCAGTGCCGCCCATAGACACAACCGCATAACCAGCACTGCTCGAATTGTGCCCGGCTACAACGTTGTACGGAATGTCCGCGAAACCGTAAGAGAGATATGCGTTGCTCCTGCTGTCCAAGTTGCACTGATAGTCCACGCGAGTCGTAGCTTTTGCGTCTATCTTCTGTCCCAAAGGAATATTCACGGTGGAAAGTTCTGCGGCCTGCTGGTATCCGTCAAGCGGAGTCTCCTCCATCTTGTAGCCCTGAAGTTTATACCCCTGACCCGACATGACCATATCGCTGTTTCCGTCAAGAACGAGTGCTCCC
>CAJOED010000014.1 GCA_905233335.1 uncultured Synergistales bacterium | reverse complement strand
CTCGTAAAGCGCCGCACTGTTGCCCAAGAAATGATCGAACTCGGAGCAGTACGCCTTGAAGGGAGAGAGTGCAAGCCGTCGAGTGAAGTCCGTGAAGGGAACGTGATAGAGATAGCGTACATCAACAGGGTGCTGAAAGTGAAGGTGCTCTGTGCTGATGAGGCAGTGCTGAAACGTCCGCGCACAATTTCATGGGAACAGTTAGAGGAGCGGCAGGTCAGACCCGACGAAAAAGCATTTTAATTTTTCGGCTTGCCATTTATAATTAGTCATACTCGAAATTTTTATATCAGGAGGAAATTTTTTCTATGGCATCAATAATTGGTATTCATGGCCGCGAAATTCTTGATTCAAGAGGCAACCCCACTGTTGAAGTTGACGTTTATCTTGAGGATGGCTCAATGGGCCGCGCCGCTGTTCCTTCAGGAGCATCGACGGGAGTACATGAGGCACTCGAACTCCGCGACAAAGAAGCCCGTTACGGCGGGAAAGGTGTACAGCACGCAGTCGAGAACGTGAACGAGAAGATAGCACCCGAAATTCTCGGAATGGACGCTGACGATCAGGGAGCACTTGACCGCGCAATGATAGCCCTCGACGGCACGGACGGAAAATCAAAGCTCGGTGCGAATGCTATTCTCGGCGTGTCAATGGCAAACGCAAGGGCAGCAGCAGAATCTCACGGCGTACCCCTGTACGTATGGCTCGGCGGCATAGGCGGCGGACTTCTTCCGACACCCATGATGAACGTCATCAACGGCGGAGCACATGCAGACAGCACGGTAGATTTTCAGGAGTTCATGATTGTCCCCCACAACGCAAAGAGCTTCAAGGAAGCATTACGCATGGGCGCGGAAGTCTATCACGCTCTGAAGGGCTGTGTGAAGGGTCGCGGGTATTCGGGTGATGAGGGAGGCTTTGCTCCTAACCTGAAGGACAACAGAGAAGCTCTCGATCTGCTCATGGAAGCCGTCAACAAAGCAGGGTACAAGCCCGGAGATGATGTCAGCTTTGCGCTTGATGTAGCGTCATCGGAGTTCTTCAACACGGAAAAGAACAAGTACATATTCACAAAGAGCGGCGGTGCAGAGTACACATCAGCAGAACTCGTGAAAATGTATGAGGATCTCACCAGCAATTACCCGGTAATCTCCATTGAGGACGGCTGTGCAGAAGATGACTGGGAAGGCTGGGCGGCACTCACTGCATCACTCGGCAAGAAAATTCAGCTCGTCGGCGATGACTTGTTCGTTACCAACCCGAAGATACTTGAGCGCGGAATCAATGAGGGCGTTGCGAATGCTGTTCTCGTGAAACTGAATCAGATCGGCACGGTCAGCGAAACACTGCAGGTTATCAGAATGGCCGGTGAAGCAGGATATGCGGCAGTAGTCTCTCACCGTTCCGGCGAAACAGCAGACACGTTCATAGCGGATCTTTCAGTTGCGACGAGAGCAGGACAGATCAAGACGGGAAGCATCGCACGCACCGACAGAATCGCGAAGTACAACCAGCTTCTCAGGATTGAGGAAGAACTCGGAGATACAGCGAAATACGCCGGGCTTACGAGATATTCACCGATGTGGAAGTAAGAAATCATGCCGTTCGTAGATCCTGAAACAATCTTGGAGCAGTCAGAAGTCAGACGGGCAATATCCACCGACAAAGCACCGGCGGCAATCGGGCCTTATTCGCAGGCAATACAGGCGGGAGAGTTCCTTTTTGTGTCGGGACAAATCCCCGTAGACCCTGCAACCGGTGAAATAGTCAGCGCGAACACATCAACCGAACAGACAAAGGCAGCACGTCAGGCGAAACAGTCCCTCGAAAACCTGAAAGCAATTCTTGAGGCGGGCGGCTATTCACTTGATGATGTCGTGAAGACTACGGTATTCGTTGCGGATATTGCGAACTTTGCGGCGGTGAATGAGGTTTACGCAAAGTATTTTCCGAAAGATGCCCCTGCTCGTTCGTTCGTTGCGGTGAAGGACTTGCCCAAAGGCGTTGGCGTTGAGATTGAAGCAGTAGCCTGGCGCAAGAAATAATTTTTTGGAGGTAATTTTTCAGATATGGCAGAATCAACAAAGGCAGTAAATGTCTGCGGAGGAAGTGCCCCGTCAAGTTCCGGCGGCGGTAGTGCTGGCGGTGCTGAAGGTGCGGCGGCTCAGGGCGGAATAATGGGAATGCTTTTCCCGTTAGCGATATTCGTACTGATATTCTATTTCTTCATCATACGTCCGCAGAGAAAACGCGATAAACAGCAGAAAAACATGATCGACAGCATCACGCGCGGGGATCAGATAATCACTGTCGGCGGATTTTTGGGAACAGTGCAGGAAGTCCGGGAAGATACGTTCAAGATTGAGCTTGCTGAAGGAGTGCGCGTTACGATCCTGAAATCAGCAGTGCAGACAAAGAGAGCCGCAAAAACACAGGAGGCATCATCTTAATGAACCGCACCGATAAATTACGCTTCTGGCTCGTGTTCATTGTTATAGCCGGGGCGTTGTGCTATGCGTACTACGAGAGGAACGGCCTCAATCTTGGGCTTGACCTCAAAGGCGGTGCGCACATCGTGTTACAGGCAAAGGACACTCCCGAAAACCCCCTGCGTGATGACAGCATCGACAGATTGTTGGCAGTTCTCCGCAACAGAGTAGATCAGTACGGGGTTGCAGAGCCGATAATACAGAAATCCGGCACCGACAGAATTATCGTCGACCTTCCCGGAATACAGGATCCCGCCGCTGCACTCGAACTCATCGGACGTACGGCGCAAATGGACTTCCGCGAGGTTATCGACAGCACCGGACGCAATATCCCCGTAGAGCCTCAACGCAGGAATTACGACAGCGATATACAGTTCGTTAATGCACAGGAGAGATGGCGCGAGGAAGTAGCACGTTTGAGCAATGCAAGCGCGGATCTTGTTGCACGTTCACGGAACACAGCCGGCTCAATCGTTGCCCCCGCAGAAGAACCAGGAACGTTCTACCTTCTTGGGTCTGTGTTGCTGTCGGGCAAAGACTTGGTGAATGCGGAAGTTGCTCCTGACAGTTTGGGTCGCATGGGCGTATCTCTTGAGTTCAACTCTGAAGGCGCAAGATTGTTCGAGAACGCAACGGCACGTCTTGTCGGCAAACAGTTAGCAATCGTTCTTGATAACGTCGTAATTTCCGCACCCGTTGTGCAGGACAGAATAGCAGGTGGCCGCGCACAGATTACGGGACGTTTCACGGCGGACGAGGCAGGGAGGCTTGCTATCATGCTGAAGGCGGGAGCTTTGCCGGTAGCTGTAGAGATTGCAGAGAACAGATCCGTAGGGCCAAGTCTTGGTGCTGACAGTGTGCGTCAGGGACTCGAAGCGGGACTTTTCGGTGCGGGCATGGTGCTGGTGTTCATGCTTCTGTATTACCAGTTCAGGGGACTTGCCGCAGACCTTGCACTTGCTGTTACTGTACTGTTGATTTTTGCCGGGCTTATTGCCTTCAACGCAACACTGACACTTCCGGGCATTGCGGGAATTATTCTCACTCTCGGAATGGCTGTAGACGGCAACGTGTTAATCTACGAGCGCATTCGTGAGGAACGCGATTCAGGAAAGACACCTCGTGCGGCACTCGACTCCGGCTTCAGGAAAGCACTAGTTACCATTCTCGACAGCAACATTACTACACTGATTGCGGCGTTGGTGCTGTTCTATTTCGGTTCGGGGTCTGTGAGGGGTTTCGGCGTAACTCTTTCTGTCGGACTCGTCGCGAGCGTGTTCGCTAACATCGTGGTAACGCGCGCTATATTGCAGTTGTTCGTCAAAAGCGGAAAGGAGATCGTGAGGAAATGAGCAGACTACAATTTGACTTTATGAGCCACCGCAAAATTGCCCTCACTATAAGCCTTGTGCTTGTCATTGCCAGCATCGGACTATTACTCACGCGCGGACTCAATCTCGGAATAGATTTCACTGGCGGCAATGTTATTCAGGTGGAGTTCGAGAACAGGCCGGAAATTAACGGAGTACGTTCTGTGATTTCGGGAATAGTTGCGCGTGAAGCAATGATTCAGAATTTCGGCGAGAAGGGAATAATCATCCGCACGAATGAGGACACTGAAGAGAGCCGTGAAGCTGTCGTGAAGGCGTTGCAGTCGAATTATGCTGACGTGAAAGTTACGGGTTTCGAGAAGGTCGGCCCCGTTGTCGGCGGTGAACTGCGTCGTCAGGCAATTATCGGTGTGTCAATCGCTCTCGTTGCAATCCTGATATACATCACGCTTCGTTTCCAGTTCCGATTTGCTGTCGTGAGCGTTGTACCTCTTGTGCATGACGTAATCATTGCGCTTGGTTTCTTCAGCCTCACACAGATGGAGATAGGCTCATCGTTCATTGCGGCAATTCTGACGATAGTGGGCTATTCGCTGAACAACACGATAATAATTCTTGACCGTGTGCGTGAGAACTGGAGCACGTTATCGCGTGAAGGCATCGTGAACCTCGTCAACAAGTCCCTGAATCAGACTCTCGCGCGTACAATCAACACGACACTTACTACTCTGTTCCCGGTTATCGCTCTGTGTGTATGGGGCGGGCCGGTGCTGATGGCTTTCAGTTATGCTATGTTAGTCGGCATGATTGCGGGCACATGGAGTTCTATGTTTGTTGCTACGGGCTTGCTGTGTGAATGGCAGGGCAAAAAGTAATATTTTGTGAGAATATGCCGGGGAGCTTCTTTGAGGAGCTTCCCGGTTTTTTGTTGCGCTACTTCTCGTAAAATGCCCGGCGAACTTCTTGTGTTTCGAGAAGAATACTGTTCTGATTGAATGCTCTGATTGCGTCGTCCATGATGTTCTTCACGTTTTCCGGCTCGATGTCAAAGAACACACACACCAGCGTATTCTCTGAAAGTGTTGCGGGCTTTGTCTCGTCGTACCAGTACCCGCGAGCGTCGTATATCGTGTAACCCCCCGTGTACTTCCGGCAGATGTCGTACATCATCGACTTGGCCTGTTCTGCTGTGAATTTCTGTTCTTGTGTGTCGCCGTCATTGAGGCCGATGTACATCGTGTACTTTGTCTGTCGTTCCGTCCCGAAAATATCTCCCTGCTTGTCCATAATAGAGACGATAAACGCGGCAACAATTACGAGAATGATAAAATACAACGCTATTAGTTTTTTCTTGCGCATATACTCACTACCTTTCATGAAATTATTTATAGTATATCTCACGGTGTGTTGTGCCGGAATTGTCCGTTCGTGCCATAACAGAAATATTTACTGTCATGTTAAAATTCTTGACTTGATAGAATATTCAAACAGGAGGAATACACACACGAAATGTTTACGGGTGAAAAAGTTGCGGTACTTTGCGGCGGCGACGGACGAGAGCGTGAAGTTTCATTGCGGAGCGGTGCGGCTGTATGTTCTGCGTTGAGTGAGGCGGGATTTTCGGCGGACGTTATCGACCTCAAGAAGTTAGTCGACGTTCAGAAGATAGAAGGTTACGACGGAGCATTTATCGCCATGCACGGGGACTGGGGCGAAGGCGGAATCCTTCAGGAAAAACTTGAGGAGATGCACATCCCCTATACAGGTTCCGGGCCTCAAGCGAGCGAACTCGCAATGAACAAGTGGAACGCCCTGGCACTTTTCGACCTGCACGGCATAAAGACTCCCAATGGCTTGTTGTGGCCGGTCAGTTATGATGAAGTCATTGCGCACTTGGGACGTGATGTCGTCGTGAAGCCGTCATCAGGAGGAAGCACCGTCGGCATATCGATACTGCAGAACGTCAACCCGCTATCACTCTCAAAAGCAGCGTACGATGCCCGGCAAAGTTACGACTCTGATGTGCTCGTCGAAAAATACATAGCAGGCAGAGAACTCACCGCAGCAGTTTGGGAACACAACGGGAAAGTCGAAGCATTGCCCCTCATCGAGATAGTGCCGCATCATGGCTTCTACGATTACGCGAACAAGTACACCGCCGGAGCTACTGAATACATCGTGCCCGCAATAATTTCACCCAAAGACACAGAAACGATTTCGGCAATGGCTGTTGAGGCACACAAAGTACTGGGCTGTTCGGGGTACAGCAGAGCGGACTTCAGGCTTTCACCGATGGGAGAAGCATATATCCTTGAGGTGAACACTGCGCCGGGAATGACAGCTACGAGCCTGGTACCAAAAGCGGCAAATGCGGCAGGAGTGAGCATGTCGGAGTTTGTCGGGGAGATTATGAGAATGGCATCATGCGGCAAATAGTTTTTGTTTTATAGTGGATTACACTTAGAAATGAAAATCTCTTTGCGTGTTATAATTTGTGTACAAAATTTTATTATTCATTCATAAATTTCACAAAGTATTTTTCAGAAACACATGGGCGGTTTTCCCTGACTGTCCATAAAATAAATTATTTTGAGGGGGTATATTCTTAGATGATAAAACTCTACGATGAAGGCGTTTATCTCATCAACGGATCGAAAGTAGTACCTGAAAGCCAGGCCGGAACACAATACAGCAAGGCTGACGCGAAGAAAGGCACGATCGCTTACGGCATACTGAAATCACACAACACAGCCAGCGATATGGATCATCTCCGCATAAAGTTCGACGCAATGGCTTCACACGATATTACGTTCGTCGGCATAATCCAGACAGCGCGCGCTTCCGGCATGAAGAAGTTCCCGCTCCCGTACGTCATGACGAACTGCCATAACTCACTCTGTGCAGTCGGCGGAACAATCAACGATGACGATCACTATTTCGGACTGTCAGCGGCCAAGAAGTACGGCGGAATTTATGTCCCTCCGCACATTGCAGTAATTCACCAGTTCATGCGCGAAATGTTCGCAGGGTGCGGCAAGATGATTTTGGGTTCAGACTCACACACACGATACGGCGCACTCGGAACAATGGCAGTCGGTGAAGGCGGCGGCGAACTCGTCAAACAGCTTCTTGAGGACACATACGATGTAGCATATCCCGGTGTCGTCGCAATATACATGAAGGGCAAACCTGCTCCGTATGTCGGCCCGCACGATATAGCACTCGCAATAGTGAAGGCAGTATTCGAGAGCGGCTACGTCAAGAATAAGGTTATGGAGTTCGTCGGCCCCGGCGTGTCATCAATGACGACGGACTACAGGAACGGCGTAGATGTCATGACGACAGAAACAACATGCCTCTCTTCAGTATGGCGGACGGACGAGGACACAAAAGCATTCTTGGCAGAGCACGGACGCGAGAAGGACTACAAAGAACTCAATCCGGCAGACGTTGCTTACTATGACGGCTGTGTAGAGATAGATCTCTCCGCAATCAAGCCGATGATAGCCCTTCCGTTCCACCCGTCGAACGCATACACAATCAGCGAGTTCTACGCGAACATGAAGGACATTCTCGCCGACACAGAGAAGAGAGCCGCAAAAGTAGCCGGTGGACGTGCAACATTCACGCTCATGGACAAGATTACGCCGGACGGGAAATTGATGGTACAGCAGGGAGTTATCGGAGGCTGTGCAGGAGGAAATTACACGAACGTAGTAGAAGCGGCACATGCTCTGAAGGGCAAAACATGCGGTTTTGACGAGTTCTATTTGAGCGTTTACCCGTCATCACAGCCGGTATTCGTTGACCTCGACAGAAAAGGACTGCTTGCGGATCTCATGGACGCTGGAGCAATCATCAGGACGGCTTTCTGCGGCCCATGCTTCGGAGCAGGCGACACCCCCGCCAACAACGCACTGTCAATCAGGCACACGACGCGCAACTTCCCGAACAGAGAAGGCTCAAAGCCCGGCAACGGTCAGATGTCAGCAGTGGCACTCATGGACGCACGCTCAATAGCAGCAACGGCAGCGAACGGCGGAAAACTCACCAGCGCAGAAGACCTCGACTGCTGGGGCAACATTCCCGCATACCACTACGACGACAAAGCATACAAGTCAAGAGTCTACTGGGGCTTCGGAAAAGCAGAACTCGAATCACCCATACGCTTTGGTCCCAACATTAAGGACTGGCCGGAACAGGAAGCACTTGCGGAGAATATATTACTGCGCGTAGTGTCAAAGATTCTTGATGAGGTTACGACGACAGATGAGCTTATTCCGTCGGGCGAAACATCATCATTCAGGTCAAACCCGCTCGGACTTGCAGAGTTCACGCTCTCAAGAAGAGATCCTGAATACGTCGGGCGCGCAAAAGAAGTTCAGAAGATCGAGTACGCAAGACTCAAGGGAATCAGCCCTGCACACGGAGAACTTGAAGAAGTCTACGCGGCAATCAAGAAAATTCCGGGACAGGCAGACGTTGACCCGATGGACATAGAGTTCGGCTCGACGATTTACGCCAACAAACCCGGCGACGGTTCAGCACGTGAACAGGCCGCTTCATGTCAGAGAGTGCTCGGTGCACTTGCAAACATCACGCAGGAATACGCCACGAAACGTTACCGCTCGAACTGCATGAACTGGGGCATGATACCGTTCCACCTGAAGGGCGAACCGAATTTTGAGGTCGGCGACTATGTGTATGTACCGGGCATTCGTTCAGCACTCGACAAGAACGAACTCAAGAGCATAAAAGCATACGTCATCAAGGGCGGCAAAGTTGAGGAAGCAGAACTGTATATTCAGGACATGACCGAGAACGAGAGAACAATCGTGAAGGCCGGGTGCCTCATCAACTTCAACCGCGACAAGGCGAAATAACACAACAACGGCAACAACTCCCCCTGATGCGTTCTGTCGGGGGGAATTTACGACAAATAAATTCTGAAGGGAGTTTTACGCAATGGGCAAGATAAAAATGGCAAATCCCATCGTCGAGATGGACGGCGACGAAATGACTCGTGTGTTATGGCAGATTATCAAAGATGACCTGCTTTCACCGTTCGTTGAGCTGAACATGGAGTATTACGATCTGGGTTTGCCGGAAAGAGACAAGACTGGCGACAAAGTAACATGGGAAGCCGCCGAAGCAATCAAGAAGCATCATGTCGGCGTAAAGTGCGCAACGATTACCCCGAACAAACAGCGCGTTGAAGAGTACAACCTCCACGAGATGTGGAAATCACCCAACGGAACAATCAGGGCAGTCCTTGACGGGACAGTTTTCCGTGCACCGATACTCACGAACTGCGTAAAGCCGGTCGTCAAGAACTGGAAGAAGCCCATAACGATTGCACGTCATGCGTACGGTGATGTTTATCGCGGCACAGAATACAGAGTCCCCGAACCGGGCAAAGCAGAACTCGTTTTCACGGGCAAAAACGGCGCACAGTTCCGCGAGACAGTATATGACTACGAGTGCCCCGGCGTTTTGCAGGCAATGTACAACAAAGACAGCTCGATAAAGTCATTTGCGCGTTCATGCTTTGAGTACGCTCTCTCGACGAAACAGGATCTCTGGTTCTCCTCAAAGGACACAATCTCCAAGCAGTACGACCAGACATTCAAGCTCCTGTTCCAGGAAATTTTTGATGCAGAGTATGCAGACAAGTTCAAGGCGGCAGGGATTACGTATTTCTATACGCTGATTGATGATGCTGTAGCGCGCGTTATGAGGAGTGAAGGCGGATTCATATGGGCGTGCAAGAACTACGACGGCGACGTTATGAGCGACATGGTATCGACGGCGTTCGGTTCACTTGCGATGATGACATCAGTACTTGTTTCACCCGACGGAAACTTTGAGTACGAGGCCGCACACGGAACAGTAACGAAGCACTACTACAGGTACAGGGACGAGGGCAAAATGACCTCAACGAACCCCGTAGCAACGATTTTTGCGTGGAGCGGTGCACTCAGGAAGCGCGGAGAACTTGACGGCAACAATGAGCTTGTAGATTTTGCGAACAGGCTTGAGAAGGCGACAATCTCCACGATTGAGGGCGGCGTAATGACGAAAGACCTCGTGAATCTTTGCGAGGGAGTAGTGCCGCAGGTAGTGGACAGCAAGCAGTTCATTCAGGCAATCGCGGCGAAACTGTAGAGACTGATATAATTATTCCCGCAGGGCTTTTGGGGTCTTGCGGGTTTTTTTTGACATGTATACATTTCGTACAATATAATTAACTCACCCAAATACAATAAATCTATCAAGGAGGAACACTTTATGAAAAAGTTTCTTGCTATCGTAGCGGCTGTTGTTCTTGTGTCGTGCGCATCTGCTGCTATGGCTGCCTACCCGGAAAAATCCCTCACTGCCATATGCCCATGGGGTGCAGGCGGCGGAACTGACTCATGTCTTCGCGCATTCTGTCAGGCACTCGAAAAGCAGCTCGGACAGCCGGTCGTCGTCGACAACAGAACAGGTGCGGGCGGCGTAACAGGACATGAAGCAATCGCTGACGCAGACCCCGACGGCTACACTTTCGGCATGGTAACTTTCGAGTACGTTACGTATAAGGCAATGGATGTTTCCGACTACAAGTCATACGTGAACTACGACCCCATATGCCGCCTCAATGCTGACCCTGCAGGCATCACCGTCAACAAAGCATGGGCGGAGAAGAACGGCATTGCGAACTTGAATGACTTTATCGCGTACTGCAAAGCCAACCCAGGAAAAGTCCGCATGGGCGGGTCATCAGCAAATTCCGTGTGGCACATCGCCGGCGGTTACTTCATGAACGTTGCGGGTGTCGAGCTGAAAATGGTAACGTACCCCGACGGAGCTGCTTCTGCTGTTCAGGCCGCCGCACAAGGTGTAGACATTGAGGGCGTAACAGTATCTCTTGCGGAAGCACGTTCATTCATTGAGTCGGGCAACCTGATATGTCTCGGACTCATGGCCGAAAACCGCATCAACAACGAAATATTCGGCAGCATTCCTACCTGCAAAGAACAGGGAGTAGAGGCTTTCTACGCTACGTGGAGAGGGCTTGCGTTCCCGAACGGTGTGGACAGTGCGATACGTACGAAACTTGCTGATGCCTGCAAAGCCGCTGTGAATGATGCTGATTTCGTGAAGTACATGACGAACGCAGGACTTGGTATCGCGTACCTCGACGGAGCAGAGTTCAAAGCATTCCTCGAACAGCAGGAGGAGAAAGATGTTCCTGCCGCAATGAAAGCCGCCGGAATAGAGATCTAGCAGAAAGTAATTCATGAGGTGGGCGGGCGTGTTCTGCCCATCTTTTTTATATCGATAACTAAGGAAGTGAATTTTCTTGAAGAAGACACAAACTAAGGCTTTTGCGAATCTCATCTGTTCATTGCTCCTTCTGATTTTCGAGGTATGGGCTTACGTCGAGACTACCGGCTTCAGAGTCCATAAGCGAGCGTTCGTACAGCCTGCAACGTTCCCGCAGATTATGATATGCGGCATGTTCATTTTCACGGTGATATTGTTCCTGCAGTCCCTCCTGAAAGTTACTCGCGGCATGAAGCCTGAAGACCCCGACAATGAATTATCCCCAAGCATAAATCCCTTCACACATCGCGGAGTAGCGGCGGCAATGTTCGTAGTTGTTCTGTGCGTCCTGTACACGTACTTGTTCGACAAGCTCGGCTACGTTCTCGACTCTGCATGTATCAGCATCATCATCATGTACCTCATCGGCAAACGGGATCTGAAGGTGATTATTCCCATATCGATTATTGTCCCGCTCATAATGTGGTTTGTCTTCTACAAGCTGCTGACGGTCAATATCCCTATGGGTGTGCTTCAGCCTCTGCGCGAACTTGTAGATAAACTTTAGGGGAGGCGTGATTCATGAATTGGAGCTTGCTGTTTGATAGTTATGTGAATGTTTTTACCAGCGTTCAGGTTATCGGAATGACATTACTCGGTGCGCTCGGCGGCATTCTCTTGGGAGCTGTCCCCGGCATGACCGCAACAATGGGAGTAGCTCTGCTCATTCCGTTTTCGTTCGGAATGGACTTAATCTCGTCTATCGGTCTTCTGCTCGGCATTTACTGCGGAGGCATGTACGGCGGGTCAATTTCTGCTATTCTCATACACGCACCCGGTACTCCCAGCGCGGCGGCAACACTGCTTGACGGTTATCCAATGTGCCAAAAGGGACAGGCGGGACGTGCACTTTCTATCGCGATGTTCTCATCATTCTGCGGCGGAGTTTTGGGTGCACTCGTTATGACGTTCCTTTCACCGCTTGTTGCACAGATGGCCATGAAGTTCACCAGTGCAGAGATGCTCATGCTTGCGTTCTTCGGGCTGTCGGTGATTGTGTCGATTTCGGGCAAGTCCATAGCCAAAGGACTGATAGCGGCATTTTTCGGTCTTCTTCTTGCTACGGTCGGCCAAGATCCTACATACGGCGCAAAGAGATTTATTTTCGGCTTCCGTCCTCTTCTGTCGGGCTTCTCATTCATACCGACTCTTATCGGCTTATTCGCTATTGCAGAAGTTATTGCTGGTGTCGAACGAATTATCAGCGGTGAAGAGAAACAGCAGAAGTCAGAAGAAAAAATCACGAACGTTCTGCCTGACCTGAAGACTATCGGGAAAATATGGCCGAACATCATCTCCGGCGGTCTCATCGGAACATTCATCGGTGCAATTCCCGGAGCGGGCGGTGATATTGCAGTGTTCGTCTCTTACGGCTTCAACAAAAGTTCCTCGAAACACCCTGAACTTTGGGGGACGGGCATTCCGAACGGAGTTGCGGCAACAGAGTCTGCGAATAATGGGTGTTCCGGCGGCGCAATGATACCGCTTCTGTCTTTGGGCGTACCCGGTGATGCTGTTACGGCAGTCCTTTTGGGAGCGTTCATCATGAAGGGCATTCAGCCGGGGCCGATGATGTACGTTAACGAACTCCCGACAGTTTACCGTGTATTCGCTACACTTATGCTTGCGAACTTGGCAATGTTACTTGTTGGTTGTGCAGGAGTGCGCTTCTTTGCGAAAATCGTATCGGTTGAGAAGAAAATGCTTTACCCGATAATACTGGTTGTCTCTCTGCTCGGAGCGTTCTCAATCAACAAGAGCATATTCGATGTCGGCGTGTGCGTTCTTTTCGGAGTGGTCGGTTACCTCATGAATAAGTTTGAGTTCCCGCTCTCACCCATACTGCTTGCACTGATACTTGGCCCGATGTGCGAACAGAATTTTGTGCGTTTTGTCGACGTGAACAACGGAAACTTCTGGGAAATTCTGCATCGTCCTATTGCTGTAGGTTTCTTTGTTGTATCTGTAGCGACGATACTTTTCTCCATCTATAACCAGCGCAAGATAAACAAGAGAGAAGCCGCGAACAGAAAACAATAGAGAAGATTGATTTCAGGCGTTATAATTGCGTCGATAATTTTTTGGGAGGTGTAAATCTTAATGAGTGAACTTGTTGCAGAAAGAATCGACTGGGGACGCGCCCCTGCAGATACTCCTGTTTGTGCGGAGAAAGAAATATATTTGCGGGACATAGTGCAGACAGTTCTTGACGGTTACGAGACAGCAGAAGATGTTATGGACGTTCTTGCGCTCACTTCAGACGATGCTGGAGTCGAGGAGATACCCGCGATACTTGAGATTTTCGTGCCGGTGATTAACGCGTGGAAGTCGGGCGGCTGCGGCATGGGCTGTGAGGGTTGTTCCGGGTCATGCGGCGGCTAGTATGTGCGCTTCTTGCTGTCCTGCTGGTTGTCGGAGTAGCGGCGGCTAGTAGTAATTATGTCGTCATTACGGCAAAGGGCAAAAAGTATCACGTCGAGGGCTGTCGTACAGTGAAGAAAGCGTATCAGAAGCTGACGGTCGACGAGGCCAAGAAGAAAGGCTACAAGCCCTGCAAGGTGTGCAACCCATGAAGAAGATTTTTGCGTTAGTGTTGCTGTCGTTGATGATAAACATCACCGCGAACGGCCAAGTACTTTCCGCGACTCTCGACGAAAACCCTGTGTCCCGTGAACTGTATGAACGTCTGCCGCTGTACCTGAACATGAAGAATCTCTACGGGCGCGAAATGTCCTGCGTACTGCCCTACAGAGTGCCGGAAGTGAGGACGACAGCGACGAATTACAGCATCGGCGATATTATCTACATGCCGCACAGAAGAAGCCTCGCTATTCTCTACAGTCAGAACGGAGAACGTTTCAGGCGGATACATCTCGGACACATTGACGCTGGAGCTGAAATGTTCGCTACGACGGGAGACATGGAAGTAATATTCACGGTTGCGGTTGATGAGCAAGATTTATGATGAGTAAGAATTATGCTGTCAGGGAGTAATTCTCTCTGGCAGTTTTT